>DATMNJ010000167.1:0-11835 GCA_035569175.1 Thermoanaerobaculia bacterium
AGACGGGCACGCTCCTGGTCCTCTGGACCGAAGACGTCGCGCCCTTCTCCGAGATCCGCGTCGGCGTGCTGCGCGGCGGCGTCTGGACCAACTCGATGCTGCTTCCGAGCGTCGGCATCTCGCGCGCCTACAACCCGCAGATGCTCGTCACGCACCAGGTCGAGACGTACCTCGACGAAAACAGTCAGCCCGCCACGAGAACGAGCTCGATCCTCTCGATCGTGTGGTGGGAGGAGGCCGTGTACGAGCAGGCGCGCTACGCGACCCTCTTCCTCGACGAGACCAACTTCGACCCGACGGCCCTCACGATCTACGACCTGCCGGCCCTCCTGGGCACGTCGGGCGACACGCCGTCCCAGGGCATCCCCAGCGGCGGGTTCCTCTACCCGAGCCTCCAGGCCGACGGCCTCTCGGGCTCCGTCCTCGTCGGGTTCGCCGACCTCCACGACCAGAAGTTCAAGGTCGCCCGCATCCAGTTCCCGCAGGACTGGGGACAGCCCTCGGACTCGGCGAGCGTCAACTGGAAGCGCCGGCACATCCCGATCGTGGGCGTGGCGATGGACGGTCCGATCCCGACGATGACTCCGAACGCGGGCGACACGGCCGGCGGCGTCCAGACCCTCATCGGGTCCGGCTACCGCCCCACGCTCACGTGGAGCGACCCCACCTCGCTGCACTTCAGCCGCCTCGACGGCGCCGACTGGGCGCCGGTTCGCTCGATCGGCCTCGACGACCAGATGACCTACGACAAGGCCATCGGTCTCGTTCGCGCGATGGGCGAGCGCAACTGACGTCGCGCACAGCGCGACGTCATCCTGAGCGCAGCTAAGGATCCCGTTCTCGAGCCTCGCGAGGGCTCGACCCGCGTGTCGCCGCTCTCGAGCCCGAAAACAACTAGAATTCCCCTCCTTTCGGAGGCATGACATGGCTCTGCTCGAGGTCGGCGACAAGGCTCCGGTTTTCAAGACCACCAACCAGGACGGCGAGACGGTCGCCCTCGGCGACTTCAAGGGCAGGAAGGTCGTCCTCTACTTCTATCCGAAGGACGACACGCCGGGTTGTACGAAGGAGGCTTGCTCCTTTCGCGACGGCTGGTCGAAGTTCAAGAAGCGCGGCGTCGCGGTGCTCGGCGTTTCCGTGGACGACGCGAAATCGCACCGGAAGTTCATCGACAAGTTCTCGCTGCCGTTTCCGCTTCTCGCCGACACCGACAAGGCGATCGTCAAGGCCTACGGCGTGTGGGGCGAGAAGAGCATGTATGGCCGCAAGTACATGGGCACCAACCGCGTGACCTTCCTGATCGACGAGAAAGGAAAGATCGCGGCGGTCTGGCCGAAGGTCAAGCCCGACGGGCACGCGGACGAGATCCTGGAGGCCGTGGGAAGGTAGCGGGCTCCGGATCGGGACGCCCCTGACACTTCCCCTCTCCCGCCGGGAGAGGGAACCCCAAACACCCTCGCCTCCCGGAGGGGGGAGAGGGCACGGGTGAGGGGGGGCTGTCTTAGAGCCCTTTCGGCAACTCCCCACGCACATCTGCGTCGTACAGCGAGTCGAGCAGCGTCGCGGCGTCGGTCCCGGCGGGCGTGACCGTCTTGGGCACCATCACGCGGACCATGTAGATGTGGTCGCCGGCGTGGCCGCTCCTCGGATCCTTAGCGCCCTGTCCGCGCAGGCGGAACTTCTGGCGGCCCTGCGTGCCGGGCGGCACCTTCGCGCGCACCGTGCCGTGGATCGTGGGCACGTCGATCTCGGCCCCCGTGTAGGCCTCCTTCACGGTCACCGGCACGATCCCGTGAATGTCGTTGCCATGGCGTTCGAAGTACGGATGCGGCGCCACGCGCACGGTGACGTAGAGGTCGCCGGGCGGTCCGCCTCCGGGTCCGGGCCCACCCTTGCCCGGCAGTCGGATCACGCCGCCATCCTCGGTGCCCTCGGGGATCCGCACGCGCACCCGCTCGGATTCGGCGACGACCCCTTCGCCGTGGCAGGTCGGACAGACTCCCTTGCCGGAGCGGCCCGTGCCGCCGCAGGTCGCACAGGTCTTCTCGCGCCGGAGCGCGAGCGAGGCCGTTCCCCCGAGGACCGCGTCCCGGAACGGCACGTCGATCCGGGCTTGAAGGTCCTCGCCGGGCCGGGGGCCCGAGGGAGGCCGGCGGCCCCCGAACAGGTTTCCGAAGATGTCCCCGAGGTCCCCCGACTCGAACTGAAAGCCCTCGAAACCGGCCCCGCCCCCGAAACCCTGGCCGGCGGGGCCGCCTGAGGTCCGCGGGTCGGCGCCGCCGAAACCCGCCCCAGGGCCGGCGTGCCCGAACCGGTCATAGGCCCGGCGCTTCTCCGCGTCCTCGAGGACTTCGTAGGCCTCCTGGACCTCCTGAAAGCGCTTCTGGGCGGCCTTATCCCCCGGATTTACGTCCGGATGGAGCTTTCGAGCCAGTCGGCGGTAGGCCTTCTTGATTTCGGCCTCCGAGGCCCCCCGGGAGACGCCCAGGACCTCGTAGTAATCCCGCTTTGCCATCTGCTTGAGGGCATTATATCGGCGCCCGAAATTAGGCCATTGACACGGTCTGAGAGACTAATATTATTAGTCACAACCTTCGAACCATCTAATCTTATAAGGCACTTTTTTTAAGACAAGCGCCGATATGAGCATCGACGAAATCGACCTGCGGATCCTGGACATGCTCCAGCGCAACGGGAAGCTCTCCCAGGCGCGGATTGCCGGGGCCGTGGGTCTGACGACCCCGTCGGTCAACGAGCGCATCAAGAAGATGGAGCGCCACGGGATGATCCGGGGCTTCGTCGCGCTGCTCGATCACGAAAAGATGGGCCTGCCGCTGACTGCCTACGTGGACGTCTCGCTCGAGCACCCGCGGTTCGAGAAGGGATTCGTGGACGACCTCGAGAAACTTCTCGCCGTGCAGGAGTGCCACTACCTCGCCGGCGAGTTCGCGTACCGCCTGAAAGTCAAGGCCGCCGACCCCGCGTCGCTCGCCGACTTCCTCCAGCGCCGGATTCTCGGAATCAAGGGCGTGACCCGGATCCAGGCGCAGATCTCGCTGTCCTCGAAGAAGGAATCCACCCTGCTGCCGCTCATCCCCGAGAAGCAGGAGCCCCGGGACAAAGAGCCGAAGTAGCCTGCCTCGGCCGCCCGCTACGGATTCCTAGAATCTCGCCACCAGTCCCGCATCCGCCGTGACGAATTGCCGGCGGGGGTGCGCGGCGATGTTCTGGTACTCGAAGCGCAGCACGGCCGAAAGATTTTTCACGATGCGGAACTCGCCATCCACGCCGAGGTTGAAGCCGAAGACTTTTTCGTTCGGGTCCGCGTAAGCGGCATACGCCGGATCCACGGGCTGGGGGTTGATCTGGTATCCGCCGATGCCGCCGAAGACGCCGCCGGTGTAGAACCCTTCCGCGTAGAGGTAGGAGACGTCGGCCGCCAGATAGTTGATGCGCTCCTTGAAGCCGGGCAAGGGGATCGGGCCGCCCGGCGTGACGACGGTCGTTCCGGCCTGTGACTGCTTCGTCCAGATGGAGCCGTACGTCAGGCGCAGGAGCGCGAGCTGCTCCAGCTTGTAGTCGAAGAAGATGGTGTACTGGCTGGGCTTGAAGCCGTCGAGCGAGAACGAGCGGCTCGCGTCGTTGGCCGAGCCGTAGGTCGCTCCGATTCCATAGTTCTGGGTCTGGGCCAGGGCGGGCGCCGCCACCGCCGCGCCGGCCAGAAAGCACAGGAGCCATCTTTTCCAGGTCAGCACGTCACCTCCGCGGGCTCTGAGTTCGGGTCATTCGTTCTGGTCTCGCGAATCACTCTAACGGATAACGTCCGGCGCCAAGCGGGTACAATCTCGCCGCTTTCCGGTTTACGGAGGCCGCCACGCAAACGCTGAGGCAAAAAAGGTGACGGGTCTCGCGCGATCGGCGGCGCGGTTCTTCCTGCCGTCCGTCTGCCTCTCCTGCCGCCGCCGGGAGGTCGAAGAGCTCTTCCGGGGCGGCGTCTGCGCAACCTGCTGGACTTCGATCCCGGTCCCCGAGTCCGGCCGCTGCCGCAGGTGCGACGAGGCGCTGCCCGGGGCCCCGGACGGGGCCCTCTGCGGCCGCTGCCTTCTGGATCCGCCGGCCTTCGAAAGCCTGCGAGCGTCGTCGCCCTACCAGGGCTCGGCGCGGCAGATTCTGCTCGCGTTCAAGTTCCAGGGAGCCGACTACCTCGGCGCCCGGATGGCCGCGACGATGGCCGCCCGCCTCGGCGCCGCAGACGTCCTCGAGGTCGCCGCGGTGCCCGCCACGGCGCGGGCACGCCGGGCGCGCGGGTATCACCCCGCGTCGGTCCTGGCCTCGGCCCTGGCCCGACGGCTCGAGCTGCCCTTCGCGGCCGAGCGTCTCTTGAAGGTGCGCGACACCGAGATCCAGAGCCGGGTGCCGGCCGCCGGTCGGGCCTCCAACGTGCGGCGTGCGTTCGCCGTTGCGGGAACGCCTGCGGCGCGGGTGCTCCTCGTGGACGACGTCGCCACCTCCGGCGCGACGGCCCGCGAGTGCGCCGCGCGGCTGGCCCGGGCCGGGGCGTCGTCGGTCCTCGTCTGGTGCTTCGCGCGCGCCTCGCGCGCCGACCTGGACCTGGAGACCGCGTGAACCCGCTCAATCGACTCGTCGTCGGCACGCTGCCGTTCGTGCCGAAGTCGCTCGTCCGGACGATCGCCGCGCGCTACGTCGCCGGCGAGACCCTCGACGACGCGCTCGCCACGGTCCGCTCCCTCAACGCCGAGGGCTGCATGGCCACGCTCGACGTGCTCGGCGAGGACATCACGCGCCTGGACGAGACCGACCCGACCGTTCTCGCGTACCAGCGCGCGCTGGCCGAAATCGCCGCGCGCGGCCTCGACTCCAACATCTCGGTCAAGCTCTCGGCGCTCGGCTTGAAGCTCGATCCCGCCCATTGCCGCCGCGAGTTCGCGCGCATCGTGGAGACCGCGCGCGGCCTCGGCATCTTCGTGCGGATCGACATGGAAGACTCGTCGGTCACCGAGGAGACCCTGCAGATCTTCTTCGAGTTCCGCCGGACGTACGAGAGAGTCGGCATCGTGCTCCAGGCTTACCTGCGCCGGAGCGCCGAGGATGCGCGGCGCGTCGCCGCCGTTGGCGGAAACGTGCGCGTGTGCAAGGGAATCTACGTCGAGCCGCCCTCGATCGCGTTCCAGGACCGCGAGGAGATCCGCGCGAGCTACCTCGGCCTGGCGCAAGCCCTGCTCTCCGCGGGGTCTTACGTCGGCCTGGCGACGCACGATCCGGCCCTTGTCGAGCGGTCGCTCGCCCTGGTCGGCCGCCTGGGCCTCGGAAAAAAGGCCTACGAGTTCCAGATGCTCCTCGGCGTGGCGCGAACCCTGCGCCGACGCCTCACGGCCGGCGGAGAGCGGCTGCGGGTCTACGTCCCGTACGGCGAGGCCTGGTACGCCTACTCGGTGCGGCGCCTGAAGGAAAATCCGTCCATCGCGGGCCACGTCGTGAAGGGCCTTTTTCGTCCCCAGGGGCGGGCCGACGGTCCCTGATTTTGCCGGTTTCGTCCCGGAATCGCCCCGGCGCGCCCCATCCCCCGGCCCGACAGGTTCCCGGTACGGTGGCAATTGACTTTGGAGAAACTTATACTTCCGACTTGGACCCTCGGGCCCGGCATATGAAACGGCAACGCATCGCCCTTTCCGTCTCGGCCCTGTTGCTCGCGCTGGCAGGAGGGCAGGCGCTCGCCGGTCCGCCCGCGCCGCCGATCTCCGGTGTCGTGCGTGAGGCGCAAGTGCCGGTGTCCGGCGTCCTGGTGATCTTCTTCAACGTCGGCGACAGCTCGCTCACGCGGCTGCGCACGGCCGACGACGGGACCTTCGTCCTCGCCTCCGCTCCCGCCGGCGTCTACGACCTCGTCGCGTACAAGCGCGGGTTCGAGCCCGCGCTGCAGCGGCTCTGGCACCAGGCCGGCTCCGCGCAGGTCTCGTCGATCTCGATCGCCCTGACCCGCAAGGGCAAGTCCGCGCCCGAGGTGCCGCAACCCGAGACGATCTGGGACATGCGCGACCGCCTGCCGACCGACGTGCTCCGCGAAATCGCGCTCGAGGAGATCGCCGACAAATCCACCTCGCCCGCCCAGCGCCTCCAGCTCAACAAGCTGATCGCCGGCCAGGTCAGCACGATGACCGACGTCGGCTCGCAGTCGACCTCGGCGCTGTCACGCGCGAATCTCGGCCTCCACGGCGGCCTGCCGAATGGGTGGCAGTACGGCATCGCCGGCGACTACGCGCGGCTCGGAAACATGGACGTCCCCGGCGAGACCACGACGGGCAACGCCGCCGGCCTCGCGCTCGACGTCGCGCCCTCCTCCGACGAGCACCTCCAGGTCTCCACGCGGCACAACAATCTCTCGTTCGCCGACAGCCCCGCGTCGCTCCAGACCAACGCGGTCTCGTGGAGCCGGGGCGAGGAGCAGGGCCGGGTCGAGTCGGTCGGCGCCCGCTACATCGAGGAAACCAACCTCTACCGGGCCACGGCTCTCGGCACGACGATCTTCCCCGTGTCCTCGCGGACTTGGGAGGTCAACGCCCAGTACGAGCGGCCCGCCACGCAGGACGCGGCCGGGGTCGACGTCGGGATGACGTACCGCCACCGCGAGGCCAGCGTCGGCCCGTCCGGCGTGGGCGGGGACGGCGTCTTCGTCGAGTCCGCCCCCGACGCCGACCTCACGGCTTCGACGTCGTTCCGCGTCGGAGAGCAGCTCGTGCTCGAGGGCGGTGCCGTGGCCCGTTACCTCGGCAGCGCCCCGGGCGGCTACGGGATCGCGCCGGTCGGCACGGTGCGCTACACCGTGGCCGGGACGACGGTGTTCGTGCGCGGCCTCTACCGCGCCGTTGGATCCACCTCGCAGGCGACGACCGTGATGCCGCGGATCGCGTCCATCGAGGAGAACCAGGACGCTGCGGCCAGCCGCGCATTCGCGGTCGGCCTGCAGCGCAACGCCGGCCCCGATTCTCAGATTCAGCTCGAGGTCTCCGAGCAGCGCATGGGCGAGCTCGTGCGGGCCTTCTTCCAGGGCGATTTCCTGACCGACTTCGACAGCGTGTACCTGCTCGACGGCAACTCGGTCCGGCAGTACAAGGGTTCCATCACACAGCGCCTCTCCAACACGCTTTCGGCCAACGTCTCCGCCCGGTACGGATCGATCGACGGCAGCGTCGCGGAGACGAGCAGCACGAACTACGGCATCTCGAGCAACCGGGGGAAATTCTGGTCCGCCCGCGCCTCGGTCGAAATCCTTCCGACGCACACCGGCATCGCCGTGCTCGTCCGGAACATCCGCCAGGACATCCAGACGCCGGCGGCGCGCCTGGCAAACGACTCCGACAAGCTGGCGCTCTCGGTTTCGCAGGACCTCTCGATCATCGGCCTGACGCCTTTCGGCGCGGGCTGGAAGCTGCTCGTCGCACTCGAGAACGCGCACGGCACCGCACTCTCGGACCGCCGGGACGAGGCCGTGACCGCCAACCGCATCCTCGGCGGTGTGGCCGTGTCGTTCTAGCCCTTCCGTTCGCAGGCAGGGACGCTCGAAGGAGTCCCATAGCCGCTCCAGGCCTGCCGAGGCCGCATCCAAATCTTTTTTGGACTATATTCATATTCTTGAATTTTCCCGGCGACCGGACCGTACGCCCACGGGTCAACTGATGGATCTCAAGGAGTTAAGTCGACCCATCCAACCTCGCAGGATGGCATTCGGATTGCTGAATCCCCGAATGTGTCGAAGCTCGTGAAGCGCGCTCTCGTTCTCGGCCTGACGCTTCTGACGCTCGGGACGGTCGGGATCGCCTTCGTCTCGTTCGCGCGCAAGGTCGACAGCTTCACGGCGACCGGATTCATCGCGGACCGCGACGGCGGAGCTCTCGTCCTGAGGACCGTGGAGGCGGGCGGCGCCGCGGCGCGGGCCGGCCTGTCCACCGGAGACCGGATCCTGCTCGCCGACGGTCAGACCGCGTCCTCCCTCGAGCATCCCGAGCGGCAGCTCGCGCGCAAGCCCTTTCCCCACGCCCTCGTGGTCCTGTCGGCGAGCGGCGACGTCCGCGGCGTTTCCCTCGGCGAGCCGTCGGTCCGCTTCGACGCCACCTACCTGTTCCTCGCCTTCGTCGGCATCCTGTACCTGCTGATCGGCCTCTTCACGATCGCGCGCGAGCGCAATGCGCCGGCGCTCCTCTTCTGGGCCCTGTGCCTCTGCTCCTTCGCGATCTACGTCCTGACCCCGGCGGGGCCCCGCGACGTCTTCTGGCGCGTCTGCTGGCTGACGGAGGACTTCTACCGCGCGTTCCTGCCGGCCCTGATGCTGCACTTCTTCCTGCTCTTCCCGCGGCCGATCCGCGCGCGGCGCGTCGTCCCGCTGCTCTACGTGCCGGCGGCCGCCTACCTCGTCGCGGAGTTCGCGGTCCTCGGCGCTCGAGCCACTCCGGCCGCGGCCGCGTACCTCGAGGCCTGCGAGCGCTTCTGGTTCGTCTACTTCGCCCTCTCCGTCTCGGGCGTTCTCGCCCGCCTCCTCGAGCTCATGCGCCGGCGGCGCGAGGACGCGGAAGCCGAGAAGCAGGTCCGCTGGATCGCTCTCGGAGTCATCGTCGGCCTGGCGCCCTTCCTCCTGCTGTCGGCCCTCCCCCGCGCCTTCGGCCTCGAGTCGCCCCTGCTCTCCAGCCTCGCGGTCGTTCCGCTCGTGCTCATCCCCCTCGCCTTCGCGTACGCGATCCTGAAGTGGCGCCTCTGGGACGTCGAGATTTTCGTGCGCGAGGCGATCGCCACGACGGGCGCCGTTCTGCTCGGCGGCCTGACCTTCGTGCTCCTGAACTCCCTGCTCGACCGCACCCTGGAGGGCATGGCCGCGGCGGGCAAGAACGTGATCGCCTTCTCCTCGGGCATCGTGCTCGCTTCACTGCTCGTGCCCGTGAAGAAGCGGATCACCGACGTCCTCGAACGCATCCAGTACCACGACACCTATCGCGCCCGTCGCGCCCTGCTCGACATCGCGCGCGACTTCGCGACGCCGCGGCCCCGGGAAGAAGTCGTGCTGGCGATCGTGCGGCGGGTGGAAGAGGCCCTGCGCGTCGTGCCGTGCTCGCTCTTCCTCTTCGAGGGACCGGCCCCCGACCCGGACGCGGCTGCTCTGGCGGCCGCGCTCGCGCGCGACGAGCGGCTGCGCCTGCGCGGGACCGCTTTCGGCGCCGCGCCGCCGCCCGCGCTCCTGCGGCTCCACGCCCTCGGCTACCGGGCGTTCTTCGCGATGCGCTGCGGCGGCGAGCTCGTCGGGGCCCTCGGCGTCGGCTACAAGGACGGCCGCATTCCGCTGTCTTCTGAGGACGAGGCGCTCTTGACGGCGGTGCTCGCCCAGGCGAGCCTGGCGTACGAGAACGCCCGCCTGTACGGGGCGCTGGCGGAGCGGCTGGCCGAGATCCGGACGCTGCAGGAGTACCAGGAGAGCGTCATCCACTCCTCCTCGTCCGGCATCGCGGTCCTCGATGCCGACGGCCGCATCCACACGTCCAATCCGGCCTTCGCGCAACTGACCGGACGGTCGGAGCAGGATCTCGAGGGCCTGCCGCTGTCCGAGGCGCTGCCCGGAGTCCGCCTCGGAGAACCGCCGGCCGACGGCGCGGAGTGGCGCTTCGAGGCCGCGATCGCCGGCCCGGACGGACAGGACCGTGACCTGCAGCTCTCGATCTCGGCCTTCCGCGGCTCGCCCGACCGCCGCGTGCTCGTCGTCGAAGACATGACCGACCGCGTCCGCGCCCAGCGGGCCCTCGCCGAGCGCGAGCGGCTCGCCTCGCTCGGCGTCCTCGCCGCGGGCGTCGCCCACGAGGTCAACACGCCGATCGCCGGCCTCTCCTCCTACGCCCAGCTTCTGCTTTCCGAGACGCCTCCCGGAGATCCGCGGTACGCGATCCTGAAAAAGATGGAGCGCCAGACCTTCCGCGCGGCTCACCTGGTGAACAACCTCCTCGAATTCGCGCGGCCGCGCCAGCGCACGCCGCTCGCGACCGACCTGCGCGGCGTGCTCGCCAACGCCGCCGAGTCCGTCGAGACCGCGTTCGCCGGACGCCGCCTCGAGCTCGAGACGGACCCCGACGGGCCGCCGGCCATCGTGATCGGCGATCCGCGCGACCTCGAGCAGGTGTTCGTCAATCTCCTGACCAACGCGCGCGACGCCTCGCCCGAGGGCGGCATCGTGACCTGCCGCCTCGAGCGCTGCGGCGAGAGCGCCCGGGTGACCGTCGCCGACCGCGGGCCGGGCCTGACGGCGAACGCGGCCAGGCGGGTCTTCCAGCCCTTCTACACGACCAAGAAATCCGGGGGCACGGGCCTCGGCCTCGCGATCTCGCGCGACATCGTGGAGCGCCACGGCGGGTCGATCGCGTTGACGGCCCGCCATGGCGGCGGCGCCGAGGCCCTGGTCGAGTTGCCCCTCGTCCCGGCAGGATCCCCGTCATGAGGGTCCTCGTCGTCGACGACGAAGAGGTGATCCGGGACGTTCTCGGTACCCTCCTGACACGCGAGGGCTACACGGTCACCGCGGCGGCCTCGGCGGCCGAGGCGGTCGCGCTCTTCGAGGCCGAGCCCCACGACGTCGTGCTCCTCGATCTCATGCTGCCTGATCGTTCGGGCCTCGACGTCCTGCGCGACATCCTGAGGCGGGATCCGGACGCCGTCGTCGTCATCGTCACGGCGTACTCCTCGATCGAGGGCGCCATCGAGGCGATGCGCCAGGGCGCCTTCCACTACATCCCCAAGCCGTTTCAGAACGAGGAAGTGCTCCTCACCCTGCGCAAGGGCTCCGAGGCGCGACGCCTGACCGAGGAAAACCGCCGTCTGCGGGAGGAGCTGTCGCTGCGCTACGGCCTCGGCCGCATCGTCGGCAAGTCGTCGGGCATGCGCAAGGTGTTCGAGCTCGTGCGGCTGGCCGGGCCGTCGCGGTCCACGATCCTGGTCGAGGGCGAGAGCGGCACCGGCAAGGAGCTCGTGGCGCGCGCCATCCACACCCACTCCCCGCGGTCGGGCGCCCCCTTCGTGACAGTCAACTCGGGCTCCATGCCCGCGGACCTGCTCGAGTCCAACCTTTTCGGCCACGTCAAGGGCGCCTTCACCGGCGCGATCGCCAACAAGAAGGGCCTCTTCGAGGTGGCCGACGGCGGCTCGATCTTCTTCGACGAGATCGGCACGATCAGCATGGAGACGCAGGCGAAGCTGCTGCGCGTGATCCAGGAGAAGGAGTTCATGCGGGTCGGCAGCGTCGACACCCAGAAGGTGGACGTCCGCATCATCGCGGCCACCAACGTGGACCTGAAGAAGCTGGTCGTCGAGGGCAAGTTCCGCGACGACCTCTACTACCGGCTCTGCGTCATCACGATCTCGATCCCGCCGCTGCGCGAGCGGCGCGAGGACATCCCGCTCCTGGCCGAGCACTTCATGCGCCTCTACGCCTCCGAGAACGAGAAGCCGATCGACGGCATCGACCCGGAGGCATTCCGGGCGTTGCTCGACCACGACTGGCCGGGAAACGTCCGGGAGCTCGAGAACGCGCTCGAGCGCGCGGTCGTGCTCTGCCCGCACGGCGGTCAGATCGGCCTGTCGCTGCTGCCCGAGACCGTACTGTCCCCCGAGCGCGGCGAGCTACCCATCCGGCTGCCCGAAAACGGGGCGACCTACAAGCAGCTCGTCGAAGACTACGAACGGCGGCTGATTCGCACGGCCTTGCGCCGGACCGGCGGCGTCCAGAAGCGGGCCGCCGAGCTGCTGAAGATCAAGCCGACCACGCTGCACGAGATCATCAAGAGGCTG
>DATMNJ010000168.1:0-3498 GCA_035569175.1 Thermoanaerobaculia bacterium
TTATGGAGATCCATGGCATTTCTACACCACCAGCCGCGGCGTGATTCTCTGACGCGGCGCGAGGGACGGCGGCCCGGTCATGGATCCCAGGGGGGTTGGAAATGTTTGCGGGGTGAGGGTGGGGGCGCTGCCGTGGTGAGCTCTGTGTGAGCACCCTCGAAGGCGCGCGGAGGGGAGCTTTGCTGCCGTTGACAGTCGGCAGACCGCGAGTATCGTCGCGGACCCCTGAGGGGGAAAAGGCGCCCATAGCTCAGCTGGATAGAGCACTGGTCTACGGAACCAGGTGTCGGACGTTCGAATCGTCCTGGGCGCGCCAAACGCAGCCGCGCGACCTGCGTCGCGACAGAGGCCGGCGGGATCGGGGCATGAGCGCTACGGTCGGGTCGATGGGTGCGAGGTCGACCGCGCTCGGGGCGTGGCGCCTCGGAGGCATCGCGGTCGAGCACGTCGCCCTTCGTGTGGGGGTCGACGGGACGCGAGGCGATCGATGACCTCGAATGGCTCGGACACCGACTGGATGACCGTGGCCCTGGCCGAGGCCGATGCCGCGGCCGCCGCCGGCGAGGTGCCGGTCGGATGCGTGGTCGTCGGTGCCGACGGCGAGGAGATCGGGCGCGGCCGAAACGGCAGAGAGGCGCTCGCGGATCCCACGGCCCACGCCGAGATGATCGCCATCCGCTCGGCTGCCGCGCGAGTGGGCGGCTGGAGACTCGAGGGCGCCAGCGCGTTCGTAACGCTCGAGCCGTGCGCGATGTGCGCCGGAGCCCTCGTCCTCGCGCGAGTCGCGCGGGTGGTGTACGGCTGCGCGGATCCCAAGGCGGGGGCCGTCAAGACGCTCTACTCCATCGGACGTGACCCGCGCCTCAACCACCGCTTCGAAGTGGTGGACGGCGTCCTGGAGGGCGAGTGCAGCGATCGCCTGCGCATCTTCTTTGCGGCGCTCCGGGCCCGCCCGCCGGCCTGAGCCGGTGGCCTCCGGAGCGGCAGACGTTGACGACACACCTAGGGCGACGGCGCGTCGAGGGGCGGGGCGGTGTTCACGTCGTCGGTCTCGCCGTCGATAGGGGTCCGGGCGCGAACGGGCGGGCGCGGGGGCGGGCGATCGCCCCCGTGCCAGAAGACGACCGGCTCCTTCTCCGCTTCGGCCAGCTCGCCGTCGGTGATGCGCCCGTAGTGGCGAGCGGTCTGCATTAGGGAATGAAGCACGCGCATCCAGCCCTCGGGGACCTCTCCGTTCTCGCGCATCGCGCCGTAGCGGAGGGGCGCCGGCAGAAGGGACGAAAGAAACAGGCACTCCCCCAGATGGAGCTCGGCGGGCGTCCGGCCGAAGTAGTGCTCGGCCGCGGCGGTGATCCCGTACACGGCGGGACCGAACTCGATCACGTTCAAGTAGAGCTCCATGAGCTCGTCCTTCGAGAAAGTCTGTTCGAGATAGTCGGTCAGCACGACCTCTTCGAGCTTCCGTGAAAGGGTCTTGTCGCGCGAGAGAAAGAGGTTCTTCGCAAGTTGCATCGTGATGGTGCTGGCGCCGCGCGCGAAGCGGCGGGCCTTGATGTTGGCGATGAGCGACGAGCGGATCGATGCCCGGTTGAAGCCGTGGTGCTTGGGGAAGCCTCCGTCCTCCGTGGTGAGCACGGCGACCTGCATGTACGGGCTGATCTCGTCGAGCGGCGTCCAGTTGTCGGTGCCGGGACCGGTAGTCTCCTCGCCCATCGTGCCGTCGGGCAGGTAGACGCGGTGGGAAAACGGCTGCGCGAAGCGCTCTCGAGCCAGCTCGGGCGGGACCTGCGTGACCCGGCACTGGTCCTTCACGTCGTAGTCGAGCTTCAGGTCGTCGAGCGCCCGGGTATCGAAGCCGAAATGGCCGTGGGCAGCGAAGTCGCCGGCGAATCGAGTGCCCTGCAGCGCGGGGAGCAGCGCGCTCGGCAGGCTGTCCATGAGTGACTGGCAGCTAGCACGAGGAACGTCGAAGTGCAGGGCCGCGGCGACGTGGTCGGGACGCTGCTCGAGCTCACCCCCTGCGGCGATGTGAATCGCACCGAAGGTGGCCGCGAGATCGTCGAGTCGGAGGTCACCGTCGGCCGTCGCCACGCCGCGCACCTGAACCTGGAGATCGAGCCCTCTGACAATGTCGGTCGCCAGCCTCGGACTCGACAGGGTCAGCCCGCGGACGCCGCCCTCGCCGTCGAAAGTCACCGCGCTCCCGTCGTCCGCGAGCACCACGTGAGCGCGCCCGGTCGTCGTCGCGTGAGCCACCTCCAGCAACCCTGCGGCCCCCTCCTGAACTCCGAGCATGGAGAGAGACACCGGACCGCCCTCGAGAGCGATCGCGGCATCCCCCAGCCTCGGAAGGACTGCACGGACCGCGAGCGGCGTGCTCGCGACGTGCGGATCGGTCGAGAAGCGCAGCTCGGAAGCGGACGCCGTCCGCGTCAGTGCCATGGGGCCGGGCCCCAGGGTGAACGCCACTTCGTGCGGCCGCGCGATCTTCCATGTCAGCGCGTCGACGCCGACGTCGGCCCCTTCGCGGATGCGATCGGAGAGGAGGAACGCGAGGGCGGCCATCTTCATCCGCAGGGCGTGCAGGTCGGGCACCGGGAGCAAAGGCACCGCGGGATTCACGGCGGGGGCCGGCGACGGTCGAGGCAGGGGCGACGCAGGGAGCGGGGCCGGCGTTTCGGGCGCCGCGGTCTCTGCGGCGCGATCGACGGTAACGGTCAGGGCGGCCGCCCGCGCTCGAGTGATCACTCCGGCGTGGTCCGCCTCGCCCTCAGCGTCCGCCAGCGAAGCCTGGGCGACGCCGAGCCGGGCGTGCGCCCTCGCCGCGCTCCACCGTAGGCCCGCTCGATCCCAGACGGCCGCGATCCCCTCTGCCTCTGCTCTCGGAGTGGCCGGCTCCCCGTCCAGCCACCAGAGGGACATGCCTTCGACGACCACAGTCGGGGTGGTCTTGGGCGGTTCGCCGGGGGCGGCGGCGTCGGCTCGCCCGAGGGCCTTCCACGTCTCGACCTCTTCCCGCAAGCGGTCGAGATCGCCTACCGCCTCGACGTCAGCGCCGTGGAGTTCGACCCGCTCCACTCGGAGCCCGAAGCCCACGCCCACCCGCACTTCCTCGATTCGCGCGCGAACGCCGGGCATTCCTTCGGGCCGGGCGACGACTCCGAGGAGGCGCACGGCGAACCAACCGGGACGGACCGATCGGATCTCGAGGTCGATATGCCGCCTCGCGCTGCGGCTTCGGGCGACGGACCGCACGATCGGTCCAAAGCTGAGCAGGGCCAGCAGCCCCACCAGGACGAGCGGCCCCGCCAGCAGGACCTCTCGTCGACTCAAGCGGGGACGCATCGCAGGTCGGCTAGGGTAACGCGCGACCCGCCCCCGCGGCATCCCGAGAAGCGGCCGCGGCACGCGGAAAACCGGCAAAAAAAAAGAGCCCGCGATCGCGAGCTCTTTGATCTTGCTGCAAAAAAAATCCCGGCGGCGTCCTACTCTCCCACA
>DATMNJ010000169.1:0-5098 GCA_035569175.1 Thermoanaerobaculia bacterium
GAGAGGATCATGTTCTCGGCCGTGATCTTTCGGATCTTGGTCATCGCGACGACCTCGTCGCGGTCGGTCACGGAGATCGCGGGGCGCGGGGCGGGGGCCTCGGCCGGCTCGGCGCGGCCGATCTGCGGCGCCGCCGCCGGCGCGGTCGCGGCGCGGGAGGGGGCCGCGGCGACCTTGCGGTTCTCGAGGTAGGAAAGGATGTCGTTCTTCGTCACGCGATTGTGGATGCCGGTGCCTTCGACCTCGCCGATTTCGATCGTGTGCTCCTGCGCGATCTTGCGCACGAGCGGAGAGGAACGCTGCCGGATGCGTTCCTCGATGGACTCGACCTGGCCTCCGCCGGACGCCGGAGCGGCGGCCGGTGGCGCAGCGACGCGCGCTGCGGGGGCCGGTTCGGGCGCGCGAACGGGCGTCGGGGCCGGGGCGGGCGGCGGCGCGACGGGAGAGGGGGCGGCTGCCGCGGGCGGCGCGGCCGCGGGTCTGGGAGCCTCGGGCGTGCTGGCGGCGGCCGGAGCCGGCGCCGATGCGGCGGCGCCCTTTTCGGCGGCCTCGCCGATGACGCCGACGACGGTGTTGATGGCGACCGTGGCACCCTCCTGGACCTTGATCTCGAGGAGCGTGCCGGCGACCGGCGACGGAATCTCGGCGTCCACCTTGTCCGTCGAGATCTCGAAGATCGGCTCGTCGCGCTTGATCGCGTCGCCGACCTTCTTCAACCACTTGGTGATGGTTCCCTCGGCGATCGACTCGCCCATCTGGGGCATGATGACTTCGGTGGCCATGGTCGTCCTCCTCTCGCCGTGGTCGCGGGGCGCGAAAACCGGATTCGTTCGCTCGACCCGGGGCGACGCTCGAAGAATACCATTCGTTCACCGGTGGGGGACCGCCGTTCGCCGAAAAGGTGGGGACACTCCGCCGCGTCTTGCGTAGCTTTCCTCACGGAGGACGACATGGACGAAGTGCCGCGGTTCCGACTCGCCGAGAAGCTCATCGCCGGGGGATTCCTGATCCTCCTCGGGGCTCTCTTCATTCTCGACAATCTGCACATGATCGACGCCGGGAGGGTCTGGGACTATTGGCCGCTCTTCCTGATCGCGCCGGGCCTCGCGCGGCTGCTGCAGCCGAGCCGCCCGGGCCAGCGCATCTCGGGCGGCATCCTCGTGGCGCTGGGAACCATCTTTCTCCTGCGCAACCTGGACATCGTGTGGATCCCGTTTCACCGCGTCTGGCCCGTCGCCCTCGTCGTGATCGGCGCCTACATGATCTGGCAGACGGTTTCCGCCGGATCCTCCGATCCCGGGGGGCCGCCTTCTCCGGGCGCCGGGGGCCGCCCGTTCGAAGGCTCGCCGCCCGGTGCCGCGGGACCGGAGGCCACCCCGGGCCGACCGTCCGTGGCGCAGCTGAACGAGTTCGCGCTCTGCGGCGGCGGGAACCGCCTGGTCCAGTCCTCGGACTTCCGGGGCGGGACGATCACCGTCCTCGCAGGCGGCTTCGACATCGATCTGCGCGAGACGGCGATGGCGCGCGACGGCGTTGCGATCGAGGTGTTCGTCATGATGGGCGGCGTGGTTCTGCGCGTGCCGGAGAGCTGGAAGGTCATCGTGAACGTGACGCCTCTGCTCGGTGGAACGGACATGAAGGCGCGGACCGTGGCGCCGCTCGAGGGGCCGATCAAGACGCTGACGATCAATGGATTCATCCTGATGGGCGGGCTCGAGGTGAAAAACTGAACACGCGAAGCTGGGTTCAGTTTTTCATCCTGAGGCGCGCAGCGCCGAAGGATCCTTGCATTTCCGCGCAATGACGTTCCAGCGGAGATAACCCATGCACCCCATCCTCGCCCACCAGGGCCGCTTGCTTCCGTACCTCGCGGCCTGCGCGCCCCTGGCCGTGATCGTGACGGCGCTGCTCGCGCGGCCCGGCGGTCTCTTCCTCGGCGAGGCCGTTGCGCTCGCCATCCCTCTGACTTTCGCGTACGCCTTCATGGGCCTGTCGGCCTGGTATCCATGCCGCCAGCTTCCGCTGACCGGCTCCAAGGCCCTCCCGCTCGTCCTGACCCACGCCGCCGCGGCCGCCCTGATTTCGGGCGTCTGGGTCGGGCTGGCGGCGCTGCTCTCGGGAGCCTACGGCCTCATTCCGGCGTTTCGGGGGCTGCAGGGACGCTTCGCGTCGCAGGCCGTCACCCTGTTCGCGGCCGGCGTCCTGCTCTACCTGCTCGCCGCCGCGCTCAACTACGTGCTCCTCGCCCTCGAGGCGGCCGCGCAGGCGCAGCGGCGCGAGGCCGAGCTCGCGGTCCTCGCGCGCGAGGCGGAGCTCGCGGTCCTGAAGGCCCAGATCCGGCCTCACTTTCTCTTCAACAGCCTGAACTCGATCTCCGCGCTCGCCTCGAGCGATCCGCCGCGCGCGCAGCAGATGTGCGTGAGGCTCGGCGACTTCCTGCGCAAGAGCCTTTCTCTGGGCGAGAAGACGAGCATCTCGGTGGGAGAGGAGCTGGAGCTCTCGCGCGCCTACCTCGCGGTCGAGCAGCTGCGGTTCGGCGCGCGCCTCGAGGTCGAGGAGGACCTCGACGAGCGCAGCAGCCGGTGCCTCGTGCCGCCGCTCCTGCTCCAGCCCCTGGTAGAGAACGCCGTGCGTCATGGGATCGCCACCCGCGTCGAGGGTGGCCGGGTACGGGTCGGCGTGGCCTGCGGCGGCGGCCGGCTGAGAATCCTGATCGAGAACCCGTTCGATCCCGACAGCCCGTCGCGGCCCGGCAGCGGCCGAGGTCTCGAAAACGTCCGGCAGCGGCTGGCCGCGCGCTACGGTGAAGAGGCGCTCTTCGCCGCCAAGCGCCTGGCCGACCGGTATCTCGTCGTGATCTCCGTGCCCGCGGAGCTGTCGGCGTGACGGAACCCGGCGCGGGCACGGCGCAGATCGGGGTCCTGATCGTGGACGACGAGGAGCCGGCCCGCTCGATCCTGCGCGAGCATCTCGAACGGGTCCCGGGCGTGCGCGTGGTCGGCGAGTGCGCCAACGGATTCGAGGCGCTGCGGTCGGCGGCCGAGCTGTCGCCGCGGATCGTGTTCCTCGACATCGAAATGCCCAAGCTCGACGGTTTCGAGGTCCTCGAGCTGCTCGACCCGTCGATCGCGGCCGTGTTCGTGACGGCATACGACGCCTACGCGGTGAAGGCCTTCGAAGTCCACGCCGTGGACTACGTGCTCAAACCCTTCGAGGCGTCCCGCATCGCCCTCGCCGTGGAGCGTGCCCGGGAGCGCCTCTCGCGGGGCACGGCCGTCCGGGCGGGGGAGCTCCACGCCGCCGCGCGTCCGGAGGGGACGTACCTCGCGCGCGTCGTCGTCCGGGACGGCAGCCGCGTCCACATCATCCCGGTGGAGAGGCTCGATGCCGTCGTAGCGCAGGACGACTATCTGGCACTCAAGAGCGAAGGCCGGACGTACCTCAAGCAGCAGACGCTCTCGAGCCTCGCCGCCGCGCTCGACCCGACACGGTTCGTGCGCGTCCATCGCTCCCACGTCGTGCGCCTCGATCTGCTCGCCCGGCTCGAACCCTACGGGAATGGAAGTCACGTCGCGGTCCTCGCCGACGGCACGCGCGTCCCCGTCAGCCGCGAGGGGCACGCGCGATTGAAGGAGCTGCTGGGTTAGCTTAGACTCGCGCCCCGTGACGCGATTGCGCCGAGCGCTGCCCTTCGTCGCGCTCTTCTTCCTGCGCTGCGGCGGACCGCCCCCGAGGCCCGACGGGTTCTACATCGCGCCGACGAAGCGGCCGGTCAGCCATGCCGAGGTGATCGCCGACCGCCGCCCGGGCCGGCTCATCCGCTCCGAGCCCTTCCCGACGAAGATCCCCGGCACGCAGGCCTGGCGGATTCTGTATGTCTCGACCGGCCTCGATGGACACTCGATCGAGGTCTCCGGCCTCGTCATCGCGCCGACCCTGCCTCCGCCGGCCGGCGGGCGCAACGTCGTCGCCTGGGCGCATCCGACGACGGGGGTGGCCGAGAACTGCGCCCCCTCCCTGCTCAAAGACGCCCTCGACACGATTCCGCACCTGCCCGCCCTGATGGTGCTCGACGACGTCGTCGTCGCGACGGACTACCCGGGCCTCGGCACGCCGGGGCCGCATCCCTACCTCGTCGGGGAGAGCGAAGGCCGCGCCGTGCTCGACTCCGTCCGCGCGGCGCAGCAGATTCCGAAGATCGGGGCCGGGTCGCGCTTTGCGGCGTGGGGTCACTCGCAGGGGGGGCACGCCGTGCTCTTCGCGGGACAGCTGGCGAAGGACTACGCCCCCGAGCTGACGCTCGTCGGCGTGGCTGCGATCGCGCCGGCCACGGATCTCGCGCAGCTCGTGAAGGACGACCTCGGGGAGCGCGCCGGCAAGGTGGTCGTGTCGTACTGCCTCTGGTCGTGGTCGCGGGTCTTCCGCGCGCCCCTCGACCCGTTCGTCGATCCCGCCGTCCAGCGCGCCATCGACGGCGTCGCCGGCGACTGCGTCGAGTCCGAAGGGGAGGCGTACCGGGTGATGTTCGCCACGCTCCCGATTCCGTCGGATTACGTGGCGGCCGCCCTGTTTCAGAACACGGCCTGGCGGCGCCTGCTCGAGGAGAATCGCCCGGGCCGCGCGCCGGCGGGCGCGCCGGTGTACGTCGCGCAGGGGCTCGACGACCCGATCGTGCGCCCCTCCGTCACGGCGGACTTCGTGGGCGGCCTGTGCCGCGCGGGCGCGACGGTCCGCTACGAGCCGTTCCCGGGCGTCGCGCATCTGAAATCCGGGCGCATCTCCGCGACCAGCGCGATCCAGTGGATGCGGAGCCGGTTCGAGGGCGCTCCGGCTCCCAACACCTGCCCGCCGTTCTGATCTTCCCCGGGGCTAGGGCTTTTTCGCCGGCTTCGGCGTCGGAACGGCCGCGGTCGGGACCGGCGTCGGAAACACGGGCTTCTCGAAGAGCTTCGCCTCGGAGCCCGGGTTGATCTTGCACTCCTCCAGCGCGAGCACCTGGTCCTTCTGACCATTGGTCGCGACCTCGAGGTGATAGGCGATCGGAAAGCCGTCGACCATCTTGTAGTCGGAATAGTCCGAGACGATCTTGGCCTCCCCC
>DATMNJ010000170.1:0-32771 GCA_035569175.1 Thermoanaerobaculia bacterium
GTGCGGCGCGTGCTGGCACTGCCTCGTCGCCCGGGCGGCGACGCGCTGCCCGCACCGGCGCGTTTACGGCATTACGGCGCCGGCGAGCGACGGCCTGCTCGGCGGCTGGTCCGAGCGGATCGAGATCCTGCCCGGCGTGCGGCTCGTGCCGCTCCCGGAAGGAATCGGCGCCGAGGATTTTCTCGGAGGCGGCTGCGGACTGCCGACCGGCTTTCATGCCGTCGAGCGGGCAGGCATCGCGATGGGAGACACGGTCGTCGTCCAGGGCAGCGGGCCGGTCGGCCTGAACGCCGCGATCTTCGCTCAGCTGGCGGGGGCGCTGCGCGTCCTCGTGATCGGCTCGCCCCGGGCACGCCTGGACGCAGCGCGCCGGATCGGGGCCGAGGACACGCTCGACATCGCCGACGTTCCGAACCCGGAAGAGCGTGTCCGGTGGGTCCGCGATCGGACGTCCGGCCGCGGCGCGGACGTCGTCATCGAAGCCTCCGGCAATCCGGCCGCCGTGCCCGAGGGCCTCGAGATGCTGCGCGACGCGGGACGCTTCGTCGTCGTCGGCCAGTACACCGACGGCGGCGACGTTCTCGTGAACCCCCACCGCCACCTCAACCGCCGGCACGCAACGGTTCTCGGCTGCTGGGGCTACGAGTTCTCCCACCTCCACCGCGCGCTCGCGATGATGCGCCGGCACGACGCGCGCTTGCGGTGGCGCGAGCTCGTCACCCGCGAGTACGCGCTGGCGGACGCCAACCAGGCGCTCGAGGACATGGAAAACCTGTCGGTGGTGAAAGCCCTGATCAGGCCCTGACCCGGCTCACACCTCAGAGCACTCCGCTTCCGTCCCGCTTGATCCAGTGCGGGTCCGGGACCCGAACGCCAAAGGCATGCGAGACGAAGCGCAGGCCGACGATCGTCAGGAACGCCATCGACCCCGCGACGAAGGACGTGAGGCCGACGTGGACGGCGGCGATGTACACCCAGGCGCCCGCGAACGACGACACGGCGTAGAGCTCGCCCGGCCGGAACAGTACCGGGATCTCGATCGACGCGACGTCGCGCAGCACGCCGCCGAACGTCCCCGTGATCACGCCGATGAGCGACGACACGAAGAGCGGCAGTCCCTTCTCGAGTGCGAACCCGACCCCCGTCAGGGTGAACAGCGCCAGCCCCATGGCGTCCACGAGAACGCCCTGCCGGTGCCAGCGGCTGGCCCGCGCATGAAACGGCCGGCTGTACACGAACGCCACGGACAGGGCGACGATGATGAGCAGGTACTGGTCGTGGCTCACCCAGAAGAAGGGCCGCCGATCGATCAAGAGATCGCGCAGCGTGCCTCCGCCGAACGCCGTCACGATGGCGAGGCAGTACGTCCCCACGATGTCCATGCGCTTGCGCGCCGCGGTGATCATGCCGGAGACCGCGCAGACGAGCACGGCCGTCGCTTCGAGCGCGGTGCTGACGGTGACGGGATTCACGGAAGAAACATTACCCCGGCCGCCGCACCGGCGCGGGAGACTGCGGCGCGAGGACGGGGAACCCGTTCGGCCCGATCGGGGGCGGCGTCGAACCCGCCGCACCGGCGGGAGCGAGGATCGGAAATCCGTTCGGCCCGATCCGCGAGGGCGGGGGCGGCACGGGGGGCCGCGGCGGCACGTAACCGCCTCCTCCCCAATAGGACCCCGAGTATCCGTAGCCCTGATCCGCGGAGACAGGGTAGACGAGCTGGGATGCGTCGGTCGCCGGCGGCGCCACGAAGCCCGGGCCGGGAAGGGACGACCCGATGGAAATCTCCTGACCGGGCGCAAGTCCGGCGGGCTGCGGCGGCTCCTGCATGACGATGACTTTCTCGACCTCGGAGGCGGCGAGGCTCATGTAGACCCCGTCCGGGTAACGGTGGAAGAGCATCACGCGGCCCTTCCGAACGGGCTCGTCCGCGGCATAAACCCGGGAACCGCCGCGCACCTCGAGGGCGTAATACGAGGAGGCAGACGCCAGAAAGGCGGCGAAAATCGAGGCGATGGTCAGGCAGGCTGCGCGTTCCATGGGATCCCCCCAGGCCCTTGGGCCGACAGGGCCAATGGTATAGACTTAGGGGTCTGGGCGGAACAGGGCCGTATACGGCACTGCTGGTGGGGTACCCGCCCAATTCCATCGTCGGCACATCGAGGATCGAAGAGTATGTCAGTCGGAAATGACTCCGGCTCCGGGCCTGCCAGCGTCCGGACCGACAAAACCCGAACCTCGGTAGAGAACGCCGTCCAGGCGGCAAAGCGCTATCTCCTGGCCACCCAGGCCCCGGACGGCCACTGGGTCGGCGAGCTCGAGGGCGACACGATCCTCGAGTCCGAATACATCCTGACCATGCACTTCCTGGGACGCACGTCCGAGGAACGCGTCCGCAAGACCGCCGAACACCTGCGGCGCAAGCAGCTGCCGGGCGGGGGCTGGGCGATCTACGAGGGTGGTCCGGCCGAGGTGAGCTCCTCGGTCAAGGCGTACTTCGTCCTGAAGCTCATGGGCGACGACCCGAACGCGCCGCACATGGTCCGGACGCGCGAGACGATTCTTTCGCTCGGCGGCATCGAGGCGTGCAACTCCTTCACGCGGATTTATCTCGCCATCTTCGGACAGTGCTCCTGGGACGACACGCCCGCCGTGCCTCCCGAGATCATGCTGCTGCCCGAGAACTTCATCTTCAACATCTACAAGATGTCCTCCTGGTCGCGCGGCATCGTCGTGCCGCTCTCGGTCATCTGGGCGTCCAAGCCCTCCTGCCCGGTCCCGGACCACGCGGCGATCCCGGAGCTGCACGTTCCGCGCCCCGAGGTCCACGTCGCGCGCGGCCGCCGGGAGCGCTTCTGGCGCGGATTCTTCACCCGCGTGGACCACTGGTTCAAACGGGCCGAGGCCGCCGGCTTCACTCCCCTGCGCAAGAAGGCCCTCGCGGCCTGCGAGGCCTGGATCCATGAGCGCCTGGCAAAGTCCGACGGGCTCGGCGCGATCTTCCCGCCCATCATCAACACCATCATCGCGTTCCGCTGTCTTGGGTACGCGATGGACGACTCGCGCTTGGTCGCCCAGATCCGGGAGCTCGAGCGGCTCGAGCTCGAGGACGAGGAGACGCTGCACGTGCAGCCCTGCTTCTCGCCCATCTGGGACACGGCCCTGGTCATCGAGGCGCTGTCCGACGCCGGTGCGCCGGCCGACGACCCGGCCCTGCTCAAGGCCGGACGCTGGCTCCTCGACCACGAGGTCAAGGAGGTCGGCGACTGGAAGAAGGCCTGCCCCGCGGCCGAGCCCGGCGGCTGGTACTTCGAGTACGCCAACGAGTGGTACCCCGACACCGACGACACGGCCGAGGTGCTGACCGCCCTGTCGAAAGTCAAATTCCCCGGGGAATCCGAGGACCTCGCGCGCCAGGGCGCGGTCGCCCGCGGCCAGGCCTGGATGCTCGCGATGCAGAACCGGGACGGGGGCTGGGGTGCCTTCGACAAGGACTGCGACAACGAGGTCCTGACCTACATCCCCTTCGCCGACCACAACGCCATGATCGACCCGAGCTGCGAGGACATCACCGGCCGCGCCCTCGAAGCCTTCCACGCGACCGGGATCCCGGCCGGGCACCCGGCCGTCCGGCGCGCCGCCGCGTTCATCGACGGCAAGCAGCTTCCCGACGGGACCTGGTACGGCCGCTGGGGCTGCAACTACATCTACGGCTCGTTCCTCGCGCTGCGGGGCCTCCTGCACGCCGGCGAGGACATGCGGCAGCCGCGGTTCCAGCAGACGGCCGACTGGATCCGCGCCCACCAGAACGCGGACGGCGGCTGGGGCGAGCTGCCGCACTCCTACGACGATCCAACGACCAAGGGCCAGGGCCCCTCGACGCCGTCCCAGACGGGATGGGCGCTCGTCGCCCTCTTCGCCACGGGCGACCGCGACTCCGCGGCGGTTCGCCGCGGCGTCGACTATCTGCTCTCCAAGCAGCAGTACGACGGGTCCTGGAAGGACGACCATTGGACCGCCACCGGCTTCCCGAAGGTCTTCTATCTCCGCTACCACCTCTATGCCACCGTTTTCCCGTTGCGCGCGCTCGCCCTCTACACGCGCGAGGCTGCGGCGGGCCAGAAGAACCGGATCGAACTCGGCGCCGGCGCCCTCGCCCCGCGCAATTCCGACCACGGAGTGAACTGAATGCGATTTCCCGTCCACATGATGACCGACAACATCCAGCTCCAGGTGCGCAACGCCATCCAGGGGAACAAGCGCTATCCGTTCGTGCTGATGCTCGAGCCCCTCTACACGTGCAACCTCGCGTGCATCGGCTGCGCAATCGAGCGTCACACCGGGAAGTTGAAGGACCGGCTGCCGCTCGAGAAATGCATCGAGGCGGTCGAGCGGTCTCAGGCGCCCGTCGTGTCGATCTGCGGCGGCGAACCCACGATCTACCCCGAGTTGCCCCAGCTGGTGGACGAGATCATCAAGCGCAAGCGCCACATCATCCTGTGCACCAACGGCCTTCTGCTCGACGAGAACCTCTACGGCACGATCGCGCCGCACAAGCGCCTCCAGATCAACGTCCACCTCGACGGGATGAAGGCGACGCACGACTACGTCTGCGCCCGCGACGGCGTCTTCGACAAGGCGATCGCGATGATCAAGGAAGGCGTCAAGCTCGGCCACCACATGATGGCCAACACGACGATCTTCAAGGAGACCTCGATGGACGAGGTCGAGGAGCTCTGCAAGCTGCTGACCGACCTCGGCGTCGAGGGCATGCTGGTCTCGCCCGGCTACCAGTACGAGTCGGTGGACACGGACATCTTCCTCTCGCGCTCGGAGATGCAGCAGAAGTTCCGCCGGGTCCTCGACATCTCGAGGAAGTACAAGCTGACCTCGACCCCGATGTTCCTCGAGTTCGCCGCGGGCCTGCGCGACTACAAGTGCTCGCCCTGGTCCACCGTGACCTACACGCCCAACGGCTGGAAGGGCCCCTGCTACCTGATCGGCAAGACCTGGTCGCCCACGTTCGACGAGTTCTGGAACGGGACGGACTGGGAGTATTGGGAGTCGCGGCAGGACCCGCTCTGCAAGAACTGCGCGATGCACTCGGGCTTCGAGGCGTCCGTCGTCCGCGAGCTGCCCAAGCATCCCGGCGACATGGTGCGCATGATCGCGTGGAACCTGGCCGCGTAAGAGACACGGGGCTCCCCTCACCCCAACCCTCTCCCGCCGGGAGAGGGAGCAGGGCCCGGCGCCGATCGGCGGACACGCAATAAGCCATGGATCTGGTCACCGGCGGCACCGGTTTCGTAGGCTCTCACGTCGTGCGCGCCTTGCTCGCGCAGGGGCGATCCGTGCGCTGCCTCGCGCGCGCCGAGAGCCGCCGCGACAACCTCGACGGACTGCCGGTCGAGATCGCGACCGGCGATTTGACCGACGCCGCCTCGCTGACGCAGGCCATGTCGGGGGTGCACACGCTCTACCATGTCGCCGCCGACTACCGGCTGTGGGCCCGGGATCCTCAGGAGCTCTACCTCGCCAACGCCGGCGGCACGGAGAACGCCCTGGCGGCGGCGGCGGCCGCGGGTGTGGCGAAGGTCGTCTGCACCAGCTCGGTCGCGGCGCTGGGCCTGACGGCCGACGGCTCCCCCGGCGACGAGACGACGCCCGTCGTCCGCGACCGGATCATCGGCCACTACAAGAAGTCCAAGTTCGACGCCGAGCGTGTCGCCGACCGCTGGGCGGCGCAGGGCCTTCCCGTCGTGATCGTCAACCCTTCGACGCCGATCGGCGAGCGCGACATCAAGCCCACACCGACCGGGCAACTCATCGTGGACTTCCTGAACCGCCGCCTGCCCGCCTACGTGGACACGGGCTTGAACCTCGTGGACGTGCGCGACGTCGCCGCAGGCCACCTCGCGGCGGCCGAGCGGGGCAAGACGGGCGAGCGATATATCCTCGGCAACCGCAACATGACGCTCAAGGAAATCCTCGACGCCCTGGCCGGCCTGACGGGCCTGTCCGCACCGAGCGTGCGCCTGCCGCACTGGATTCCGCTCGCGGCGGCGGCCGTCGCAACCGGCGTCGCCCGCGTCACGGGCCGCGCTCCGCGCGTCTCGCTCGAGAGCGTGCGGATGTCCACGCACCGGATGTTCTTCGACGCGAGCAAGGCGGTGCGCGAGCTGGGGCTTCCGCAGACCCCCGTCGAGGAGCCGCTCGCCCGCGCGGTCGCCTGGTTCCGCGCGAAGGGCTATGTCCGGGGGTGAGGCCCGGCCGGTCGCGATCGTCACCGCGATCCCCGAAGAGCTCGACGCGATCCTCGTCCGCGCCCGGGACGTGCGCCGCGATGCCCGCGGGTTTTTCGTGGGACGCCTCGGCTCGATCGGCGTCGTGCTCGCGGCGACGGGCGATGGTGCCGTGCGAGCCGGGCGCGGCGCCGCCGCCCTCTGCGACGCGCACCACCCGAGGGTTCTCGTCGGAATGGGTGTCGCCGGCGCGCTTTCGGACGACCTTTCGGTCTTCGACATCGTGGCCGCTCGACACGTCCGCGACGCGAGCGCCGAGGCTCCCCCTCCCGACGCGGCCCTGCTCGCCCGCGCCCTCGCGATCCCCGGAGCGCGGGAGGCGACCCTCGTGACGTCGGCTGGACCCGTCGTGAGCCCCGCGGCCAAGGCGGCCCTAGCCGCCGCCGCCGGAAGCGCGACCGCGGCCGTCGACATGGAATCCGCGGCGTGGGCGCGCGCGGCCGCGGACCGGCAGATTCCCTACGCGATCCTCCGCATCATCTCGGACGGACCCCACGAGGATCTGCCCGGATATCTTCCGGATTGCATGGACGCGGAGGGAAGCATCCGGAGGGCGGCCGTGGCGCTGCGGGCCATCGCCCGGCCGTGGTCGATCCCGAGGCTCGTCGCGATGCGCGATCGCGTGCGCGAAGCGACCGCGCGCCTAGCGGCCTTCGTCGAGCACTTCGTGGGCGCGGAGGCCTGATGGCCGACCTCGAACGGCTCCTCGAAAAGACCAGCCGCACCTTCGCGCTGTCGATCCCGGTCCTGCCCGAGCCGACGCGGCGCGAGGTGATGATCGCGTACCTGCTCTTCCGCATCGCCGACACCTTCGAAGACGCGGCGCACTGGGCCCCGGCGGAGCGCATCGCCGCGCTGACCGAGTTCAACGAGCTCCTGCGATCGCCCTCGCGCGAGAAGGCCGAGCGCCTCTCTCGCGACTGGGTCGAGCGCAGGGTCGCCCACCACGCCGGCTACCAGGAGCTCATGGCCCAGACGCCGTTCGTCCTCGACGCCTTCTTCGCGCTGTCGCCGGGGGCGATTGCGCCGATCCGCGAGCACGTCATCCGGTCCGCCGACGGGATGGCGTCGATCGTCTCGCGCACGCGGGACGGCGCCCTGACGCTCCACTCGATCCAGGAGCTCAAGGACTATTGCTATCTCGTGGCCGGCATCGTCGGCGAGATGCTCTCGGAGCTCTTCTTGCTCGACCGCGCCGAGCTCGCGCCCGTGGCCGGCTTCCTGCGCGAGCGCGCGGCCACGTTCGGCGAGGCGCTGCAGCTGGTCAACATCCTGAAGGACTCGGCCGGCGACGCGGAGGAAGGGCGCCGCTACCTGCCGGAGGAGGCCCCGGTTTCGGAGGTCTTCGCCCTCGCCCGCCGCGATCTCGGCGTCGCGGGCGAGTACATCCGCGCGCTCCAGAAGGCGAACGCGCAACGCGGCATCATCGAGTTCACGGCGCTGCCGGTCCGCCTCGCCTGGGCCGCGCTGGAGAAGGTCGAGACGAGCGGCCCGGGTTCGAAGGTCTCGAGACCCGAAGTCTTCCTGATCGTTCAGAAGCTGAAGCGGGCGCTCGACCGAGACGAGCCGGCAGTCTAGACCTGCCGTCCGAGGCTACGCGGCCTTCTGCTCCGGAGTCGCTTTCGACCCGTTCTTCTTTCTCGGCAGCACCTTGATCATCGCCTTCACGACCGAGGGCACGAGCATCGGGCGCAGCAAGCGAGGGTCGTAGAGCGAGAGGCGCTTGTTGTTTTCCTCGAGGCACGTCTCCAGGAAGGAGCGCAGGGAAAAGTCGCCGAACATCGAGTGGGACTTCAGCGTGAATCCGTCCTGGCTCGCGTCGCGGACGATCTCGTCCTTCTTCTCGCCTTCCGTTTCGGCATCCTCTTTCTTGCCGTCGCCGCCCGCCATCGCGAGCGCGCCCTTCAGCCGATCGAAGGCCTGCGCCGTGATGTTCCAGCCGCGCCACAGGTCGAAGCCCGGGCGAAGCAGGACCGGCCGGCGGGCCCGCAGATAGGCCGCCCAATTCACGATGAAGAGGATGTGGCGGGCCTCCTCCTGCATGATCTGGTCGAAGACGTCGGTCAGGGCTTTGGGAAAGAGCTCGGCCCGGACGCCGAGGCGAAAGAGGCCAAAGGCAAAGAACGAGTCGAGGCACTCCCCGTAGCCCGTCCGCAGGAAGGCCAGGGTCGGGTCTTTCGGGACCTCCGGGGGCGGAAACGGGGCCACCGGGATCCCGTAGTGCTTCGTCAGGAGCATCAGGACCTCGGCGTGACGGCCCTCCTCGTAGCCCTGGAGGCTGATCGCCTCGGCCAAGAGGGGGTCCTTCTCGGTGTCCCCGAGCGACTGGACCTTCACGGCGGTCGCCGCTTCGGTCCGCGTGGCCTCGTTCCAGACGGGCATGGCCTTCAACCGCGCCAGCCCCTCGGCGTCGAGGTCAGGCCACCTGATTTCGGTCGGTTTGAACGGATCGTGGGTGTCGATGAAGGTCCGGCAGAGCAGTTTCTTGTGCTCCTCGGAGCCGAGGATAAGCGTATTTGACATAGGAAGTTGTAGAGTATCATGCGCGTTTCTCGCGAACGGGGGGTTAGGACGAGCATGCCGATCCTGAATCGGATCGAAGGCCCACGGGATCTCAAGGGCCTCACACACGAGCAGTTAGCCGAGGTGGCGCAGGAGTGCCGGGACGTGATCATTCAGACGATCACGAAGACCGGCGGCCACCTCGCGTCCAACCTCGGAGTGGTCGAGCTGACGCTTGCGCTCCACCGCGCCTTCGACAGCCCGAAGGACAAGCTCGTGTGGGACACGTCCAACCAGTGCTACACCCACAAGCTCGTGACCGGCCGGCGGGACGCCTTCCCGACGATTCGGACCCCGGGCGGCCTGTCCGGATTCGCCGAGCCGAGCGAGAGCGCCCACGACACCCTCGCCGCCGGCCACGCCGGGACCGGCCTCTCGTACGGCCTCGGGATGTCGATCGCGACCCAGGGCGAGCCGGACGACCCCTACGTCGTCGTCATCGTGGGCGACGGCTCCATGACCTCGGGACCGAGCTACGAGGCCCTGAACAACATCGTCCACGTCAAGCCCAAGCGGTTGATCGTCATCCTGAACGACAACGGCTGGTCGATCTCCGAGAACGTCGGCTGGCTGGCCCACTGGCGCAACCGCTTCGAGCTGCACCCGACCTACCAGAAGTTCATCGAGGCCGGCCACAGCTTCTTCAAGCGCCTGCCCAAGGGGGACAAGGCGTGGGAACTGGCCCGCAAGGTCAAGAGCTCGGTGGAAGGCCTCTTCTTTCCGAACCTGATCTGGGACGAACTCGGCTTCCACTACGTCGGCCCGGTCAACGGCCACGACTACCGCGAGCTCGAGGAAGCCCTGGCCCGCGCCCGCGACGTCTCGAAGGACGGCACGCCGGTCGTCATCCACGCGCTGACCCACAAGGGACGCGGGTTCCAGCAGGCCGAGCAGAACCCCTCCAAGTTCCACCAGCCCGGAACGCCCACGGGCGCCGGCGGGGCCGGCGTGCGGCTGACGTACTCGCAGGTCTTCGCGAAGACCCTGATCACGATGATGCGCAAGGACCCCAAGATCGTGGCGATCTCGGCCGCGATGCTCGAGGGCACGGGCCTGGTCGAGGTCAAGAAGGAGTTTCCCGACCGCGTGTACGACGTCGGCATCGCCGAGGAGCACGCCGTGATCATGGCGGGCGGCATGGCCAAGGCAGGCTGGAAGCCCGTCGTCTCGATCTACTCGACCTTCCTGCAGCGCGCCTTCGATCAGCTCGTCCACGACGTCGCACTCCAGGACTTCGGCGTGACGATCTGCATCGACCGGGCGGGCCTGGTCGGCGACGACGGCAAGACGCACCAGGGCGTCTTCGACATTTCCTACACCCGCGTCATTCCCAACATGACCGTCGCCGCGCCCAAGGACGAGAACGAGTTGCAGCACATGCTGGCGACCGCGATCAACGGCGGGCGCCCCTTCGCGCTGCGCTATCCCCGCGGCCTCGCCCTCGGCGTCGAGCTCGATGCGACGCTCGAGCCCATCCCGGTCGGACGCGGCGAGATCGTCCGCGAGGGCCGCGACCTCACGCTCTTCGCCTACGGCTCGATGGTCGCGGTCGGCCTGCAGGCGGCCGAGGAGCTCGAGAAACGCGGCATCTCCTGCGGCGTCGCCAACGCCCGCTTCGCCAAGCCCCTCGACATGGAGCTGCTGCGGCGGATCGTCGCCGCGACCCCGCGGATCCTGACCCTCGAGGAGCACCTCGAGATCGGCGGCTTCGGCGCCGGCGTGCTCGAGGCCTTCCATGACGCGGGCCTGCCGACCGAGGGTCTGCGGGTCCACGCGATCGCCGACCAGTTCATCGATCACAGCCCGCAGCTCCAGCAGCGGCACAACCTGAAGCTCGACGTCGAGGGTGTGGTCGAGAAGATCCTCGCCACCTACCCGGACCTCGTCCGCTCGACCCCGAAGGCTCCGGCCTCGGAGGGCTCGCGGCCGGAAAAGAAGTTCGCGGAGACCGTGACCTGGTGACGGCGGAACACGATTTCTCGGGGATCCAGGTCGAGAAGCTCCTCGTCGCCGGTCTGAGGGGCTTCTGCGCCGGCGTGGTGCGCGCGATCGACGTCGTCGAGAAGGCGCTCGAGGTCGTAGACGGGCCCGTGTACGTCCGCAAGGAGATCATCCACAACCGCTACGTCGTGGACGAGCTGCGCGAGAAGGGCGCCCGTTTCGTCGAAGAAGTGGACGAGGTCCCCGACGACGCGGCGCTCATCTTCTCGGCCCACGGCATCGCGCCCGCCGTCCGCGAGATGGCCACGCAGAAGAACCTCCGCACGATCGACGCGACCTGCCCGCTCGTGACCAAGGTGCATCTGGAGGCGATCCACTACGCCCGCCAGGGCTACACGATCATCCTCGTCGGCCACCACGACCACGACGAGACCGTCGGCACGCTCGGCGAGTCGCCCGAGGCGATCCGCCTCGTCGAGACGCGGGAAGACGCCGAGAAGGTCACCGTTCCCGATCCGGACCGGGTCGCGTACCTGACGCAGACGACCCTCTCGATCGACGACACGCGCGACATCCTGGCCGTCCTGAAGCGGCGCTTTCCCAACCTGAAAGCGCCCTCGAAGCAGGACATCTGCTACGCCACGCAGAACCGGCAGGACGCCGTCAAGGCCATGGCGCCGCACGTGGACATGCTGCTCGTGCTCGGTGCGCCCAACAGCTCCAACTCCCTGCGCATGTGCGAGGTCGCCCGGGCCAACGGCGTCCCGTCGCAGCTGATCGAGCGCGCCAAGGACATCCGTCCGGAGTGGCTGCGCGGCGTGCGGGTGCTCGGCCTGACGGCCAGCGCCTCCGCCCCGGAGATCCTGGTGCAGGAGGTCGTCTCGTTCGCCCGCGAGCGCCTCGGCGTCCGGGTCGTGGATGAGTTCGAAACGGTCAAGGAGGACGTCTCCTTCCCGTTGCCCCAGGAGCTCAAGGCGCTCCTGCCCGTCAGGGTTTCTTAAGCCACCAGCCGTCGGAGTCCACATGAGTCCCCCGGGCGCGCCTGCCGCGACCGCTCCCTCATCGCACGAGCCGACCCCGCCGCGCGGAAACGCCGGGCAAGCCCGCCGGCGCGGCCTGCGCATCGGCCTCTTCGTCGCCGGGCTCGCGGTCCTCGGCGCGATCCTCGCCACGGTGGGCTGGAAATCGGTCGCGACGAACCTCGGCCTCATCGGCGGCTGGTTCTTCGGTCTCGTCGCCCTGTACGCCGCCGCGCAGGCCGCGTTCGCGATGGGCTGGTGGGTCCTGACGGGGCCGCCGCCCCGGCCGGTCTCCTTCGGCGCGCTCTTCTCGGCGTACCTCGCCGGCGACTCGATCAACTACTTCACGAGTGTCGCGGGCGAGCCCATCAAGGCGCAGCTGCTGCGAAAAGAGCTCGGCTTCTCCCACGGCCTGGCGACCGTCACGGTGCACCGCCACGCCGACGTCCTCGCCCAGTGGATCTTCCTCGCCACCGGCGTCGCCGTCGCGCTCTGGCGCTTCGACCTCCCGACCGTGGCGCGCGCCGCCGTCATCGCGAGCCTGCTCGTCCTCGGAGTTCTCGTCTTCGCGATGACCTGGGGTCTGCGCCGCGGCGCCTTCCGCCCCATGATCGCGTGGCTCGGCCGCTTCCGGATCCTCGCCCGGCGCATGGGACGCCTCGAGCACGAAGCCGCGCGCCTGGATGCAAGGATCGGCGAGTTCTACCGCGACAAGAGCGTCCACTTCGGCTGGGCGGTGACGTGGTGCTTCGTCGGGTGGTGCGGCGGCCTCGTCGAAACCTACCTCGTTCTGAGGCTGCTCTCGCCCGCGCACGACTGGTCCACGGCGATCGCGATCGAGTCGCTCGCGATGGTCCTGAACAACATCCTGCTCTTCATTCCGGGCCGCGTCGGAAGCGCCGAGGGCGTCCGCATCGGTGTGTACGCGCTCGTGGGCCTGTCCGCGGCGCAGGGCACGGCGTACGCGCTCGTGCGGCGCGGCCGCGAGCTGCTGTGGCTCGTGCCAGGATTCGTCGTGCTGCTGCGGCGCCACGTGCTCGGTCCCGGCCACATGCACCTGCCCGAGGTCGAGGCGGACCTGCCGCAGGAGGTCGGCCGATGACGGCGCCCGAGGCGATCCTGTTCGACTTCGGCGGCACGCTCGACGCCGACGGCGTGGCGTGGAAGGACCGTTTCGCGGCGCTCGTTCGCGCCGAAGCCCCCGCCCTAGCCGGCGACGGGTTCGACCGCGCCTTCTACGCCGCGGACGACGCGCTGATCGGAACGATCCCGGCCGACCTATCCTTTCGCGAGACCGTCGAGCGGCTCGCGGCCGGACTCGCGCGCGAGCTCGGCGCCCCGCCGGAGCTGGCGACCCGCGTCGCGTCGCGCTTTCTCGCGGATTCGCTCGAACGGCTGGCCGGCAGCGCCGCGCTGCTGGACCGCCTGTCGCCGCGGTACCGGCTCGGCATCGTCTCGAACTTCTACGGCAACCTCGGCGCCGTCTGCGTCTCGACCGGGATCGCACGCCACCTCGGCGCGACGATCGACTCGGCCGCCGTGGGCTTCGAGAAGCCGGACCCGCGCATCTTCCAGGCGGCCCTCGATGCGCTCGCGGTCTCCGCGGACCGGGCCGTGTTCGTCGGCGATTCGCTGCCGCGCGACATGGCCGGAGCTCGCGCGATGGGAATGCGGCACGTCTACTTGAAGCCCGGCGCCGATGCGGCGTGCTGCCCGGACGACGCCGTGATCGCGAGACTCGACCGGCTTCCCGGGGCCCTCCCGTGAGCGCCCTGGTCTCCGGCGCCGTCATCGCCGCGGGCGAGGGCTCCCGCCTCAAGCAGCTCGGCGTCGCCAAACCCATGATCGAGGTCGCCGGCGTGCCGCTGATCGCGCACGTCCTCGGCAACTTCGAGGCCGCCGGGATCCTCTCGGCCGCGGTCATCTTCAACGAGGCCGAGAAGGACTGCGCCGCGTTCGTGCGCGAGCGCTTCGACAAGCTCGTCTCGAAGATCGTCGTGAAGACGACGCGCTCGTCGCTCGAGAGCTTCCGCGAGATCCTGGCCGCCGCGCCGCCGGGTCGCCTGCTCGTCTCGACGGTCGACGCCTTTTGCCCGCGCAGGGAGTTCCTGCGCTTCGTCCGCAGGGCCGAGCAACTGCCCTCGCACACGACCGTTCTCGCCGTGACCGGCTACGTTCACGACGAGAAGCCGCTCTGGGTCACGACGACCCGCTCGGGCCGGGTGACCGTCGTCGGGGGCGCCTCGGGAGACGCCGTGACGGCCGGGATCTACGTGTTCCCGGAAAAGGTTCGCCAGCTTGGCATCCCGCCGTCGCTCGGCCGCCTGCGCGACTTCCTCGGCTGGCTCGCCAAGTCCGGCGAGCCGATCGAAGCGGTGGACATTCCCAAGGTCGTCGACGTGGACCGCGCCGAGGACCTCGCCGAGGCCGAGCAGCTCGCCGCGGCCGCCGCCGGGAGGACACGATGACCGAAAAGACCAGCTGCTGGGGAGTCTACCGGGAGCTCGCCCACTCGCCCGGGCGCGAGACCGACGACGCCGAGATCCTCCGGGCGACCGCGCGCGAGCTCGAGAGTCTCGGCCTCACCGTGGCGTTGAGGTCGCCCGACGAGCTGCCCGAGGCCGGGGACTTCGACGCGGTGCCGCCGTACCTCTTCGTCATGTGCGAGCGCATTCCGGTCGTCGAGAAGCTCGCCGCGTGGGAGCGGCGCGGCGTGCGCATCGTCAATCGCCCCTCCGGGATCCGCAACACGGACCGCGAACGCACGCTGATGCTCTTCCAGAAGCACGGCGTGCCGTACCCGACGAGCGTCCTGGTCGAGACCGCCTCCGCACCCGCGTTTCCGGGACCGTGCTGGATCAAGCGTGGCGACGTGCACGCGACCGAGGCCGGCGACGTCTCCTTCTCCGGCGACCCCGCCGCCCTCTCCAGCAACCTGGCGCGGCTGGCGGGCCGCGGCATCGCCACCGCGGTCGTCCAGGATCACGTGGCCGGCGACCTCATCAAGTTTTACGGCGTCGCCGGATGGAACGGCGAGGCCGACCGCCCCTCGTGGTTCCAGTGGTTCTACCACCGCGACCAGAAGCTCGAAAACCATGCCTTCGATCCCGATGCGCTCGCGCGCGCGACGGCGCAGGCCGCCTCCGCCCTCGGCCTCGAGGTCTTCGGCGGCGACGCGATCGTCTCGCCGGGAGGCCGGATCTCCGTCATCGATTTGAACGCGTGGCCGAGCTTCGCGCTCTTCCGGCCCGTCGCCGCCGCCCACATCGCCGCGCTGCTCGCCGCGCGGTTTTCCTCGACCGGAGTGACACGATGACCGAAGTGACGAAGAAACGCATCGAGGTCGGAGAGCGCTCGAAGGCCATCGCCGCCCTCGAGGCGCGCCACATGGCGCCCGGCCTCCAATCCTTCGCGCTCTATGCGGGCCTCGCGATGGCGCGGGGCGAGGGCAGCCGGATCTTCGACGAAGACGGCAACGGCTACATCGATTTCATCGCCGGGATCGCCGTCGGCAGCGTCGGTCACTGCCACCCGCACTACGTGAAGGCGCTCCAGGAGCAGGCCGGCAAGCTCACCTTCGGCAGCTTCACGACGGAGGTCCGGGCGAAGTTCCTGAACCTCCTCGGCAGCGTGACGCCGGAGGGGCTCTCACGCGTCCAGCTCTTCTCGGGCGGCGCCGAGGCGGTCGAGGCGGCGTTTCGGCTCGCGAAGTCGGTCACGAAGAAGCACGAGTTCGTCGGCTACTCGGGAGCGTTCCACGGCAAGACCGGCGGCGTCCTGCCGCTGCTCTGGGGCGACTTCAAGAACGGCCTCGGGCCGTTCGTGCCGGGCACGTACTCGGCGCCCTACGCGTATTGCTACCGCTGTCCTCTGAACCTGACCTATCCCGACTGCGGGATCGCGTGCGCCGAGAAGACGCGCGACGTCATCAAGAACCAGAGCGGCGGCGACATCGCCGCGATCATCGTCGAGCCGGTGCAGGGCACGGCCGGCAATGTCATCCCGCCGCCGGGATTCCTGCCCGCCGTGCGCGCGATCGCCAAGGACCACGGGGCCCTCTTCATCGCCGACGAGATGATCACCGGCTTCGGCCGCACCGGCAAGTTCTGGGGCGTGGACCACGACGGCGTCGTCCCGGACGTGATGACGTGCGGCAAGGGCATCGGCGGCGGCTTCCCGCTCGCCGCGGTCGTCTCGACCGACGAGCTGACGAAGGCCAAACCCTTCGCCAACCCGTCCGGCAGCTCCTCCTCCTACGGCGGCAATCCCCTCGCGTCGGCCGCGGGCCTGGCGGCGCTCGAGATCATCATCGGCGAGAACCTCGTCGCCAATTCCGAGAAGGTCGGCGCCGCGATGCTCCGGCGCCTCCAGGCGATGCAGGAAAAGCACCGCGTCATCGGCGACGTCCGCGGCAAGGGCCTGCTGCTCGGCATCGAGCTCGTCAAGGACCGCCACACGAAGGAGCTGGTCTCGAAGGACTTCACGAAAGCCCTCTTCCAGGAGTGCCTGCGGCGCGGCCTCGTCGCGATGGTCTATGCGCCGATCATCCGCTTGAATCCCCCCCTCAACATTTCCGAAGCCACGGCCCTCGAAGGCCTGGAGATCCTGGACGAGGCCCTCGGCGCGGTGGCCGGGGAATGGAAGCTGGCGTGAGAGAGGCCGCCGCGTGAAACTCCGGGGCGCCCTTCTCGGCGCCGGCAACGTCGCCGTCAACGGCCACCTGCCCGGCTGGAAGGAAAGAGACGACGTCGAGATCGTGGCCGCGGCCGACAGCCGGCCCGACCGGCTCGAGGCCTTCGCCGCGGTTTACCCGAAGGCCCGCTGGTACGACTCGGCGGTGGAGCTCATCACGAGCGAGACGCTCGACTTCGTCGACATCTGCACGCCGCCGGGCTCCCACGCCGCCCTCGCGAAGACCGCCCTGGAAAGGTCGTTCCACGTCCTCTGCGAGAAGCCCCTCGTCCTCTCGCCCGAAGAGCTGCGCGGGCTGCCGGCGCTCGCGGCCGAGAAGGAGCGCACGCTCTTTACCGTCCACAACTGGAAGCACGCTCCGGTCCTCCTGCGCGTGGCCGAGATCGTGCGCTCGGGAACCCTCGGCGAGGTGCGCCACTGCCGTTGGGAGACGCTGCGCGACAAGCCGGCCGTGGCCGTCGGAGATGCGGGCAACTGGCGCGTGGATCCGGCCCAGTCCGGGGGCGGGATCCTCGTGGACCACGGCTGGCACGCCCTCTACGTCCTCCAGGCCTGGATGCCGACGACGCCGCGCACGGTCGCGGCGCGCCTGTCCACGCGCAAGCACCGCGAGTGGCCCCTCGAGGACACCGCCGAGCTGATGCTCTTCCATCCGTCCGCGTCGGCCGAGGTGTTCCTCACGTGGGCGGCCGACGAGCGCGCCAACCGCATGGAACTCTCCGGCACCCGCGGCAAGCTCAACCTCGACGGCGGGCGGCTCGCGCTCCGCGACGTAGACGGGGCCGCGACCCTCGAGGAATGGACGTTTCCCTCGCTGACGGAGGGCTCGCACCATCCCGACTGGTTCGGCGGCGTCATCACGGAGTTCCTGGGCGAGATCGAAAGCCCGCGGGCCCGGGGCCACAACCTCGCCGAAGCGGCCCTGTGCGCCAACGTCCTCGCCCTCGCGAAGGAATCCAACCGCCGCGGCGGCGAGCCGCTGTCCGCCGAGCGGGCCGTGGGCCCCGGAGCGAGGCGATGAGCGGCGGCCCCACGCTCGCTCTCGTCGCGCCCGAGGGCCCCGCCGTCGCGCCCGAGAGGATCGTTCTCGGCCTCCCCCTCGCGCGGCGAACGGTGCTCGCGGCGCGGCGCGGCGGTTTCTCGCGCGTCACCGTCGTGGGCGCGACACCCGCACTCGCCGCGGCGCTCGAAGGCGCGGGCGCAGAGCTCGTGACGCAAGCGCCGCCGGGGGCCGTCCTGCTGTCCTGGAACGTGGTCGCGCAGACGAAGCAGATGAAGGAGCTCGCCGCGGGCGCCGCGTCGACCGGCGTTCCCGTCGCCTCGCCGGCGGACCTGCCCCGCGCCGAGACGTTCCTCCTGAAGGGCCTCATCAAAGACACCGAGGGCTTCATGTCGCGGTACTTCGACCGGGCGATCTCGCTGGCGGTCAGCCGCCGCCTCGCCGGCACGCGCATCACGCCCAACCAGATGACGCTCATCGCCGTGGCCATCGGCGTGGCCGGCGCACCGTTCTTCCTGTCGCAGCGGCCGGCCGTGCAGATCGTCGGGGGCCTTCTCTTTCTGTTGCACTCGATCCTCGACGGCTGCGACGGCGAGCTCGCGCGCCTGAAGTTCCAGGAGTCGCGCTGGGGAGGAATCCTCGACTTCTGGGGCGACAACGTCGTCCACATGGCCGTGTTCGCGGCGATGGCCGTCGGTCTCGCCCGCGCGACGGGCGAGGACTGGCCGCTCGCCTGCGGCGCCTCCGCCGTCCTCGGCACCGCGGCATCGGCCTGGGTCGTCCATCAGCGGACGATGACCGGCCCGAAGGACGGGCCCCTCTTCACCTCCGTCGCGACCCGGCGGGAAACGACCGTCTCCCGGATCGCGGACGCCCTGTCCCGCAGGGACTTCATCTACCTCGTTTTGATAATGTCCGCCTTCGGCAAGGCCGACTGGTTCATCGTTCTGGCGGCCGTCGCCGTTCCGGCCTTCTTCCTCGCGCTCCTGGTCGTCGCGTGGAACGATCGTCGCGTCGCAAGGAGCGTTTCATGAATGACCGGACCTCCTACTACCCCGAGCTCGCGAAGAAGATCGCCCCGGCCGAGGGGCGCCTGGCCGTCCTGCTGCCCGGTCTCGGCGCCGTCTCGACGACGCTGATCGCGGGCGTCCATCTCATCCGCAAGGGGCTCGCGAAACCCTTCGGTTCCGTGACGCAGATGCAGAAGCTGCGGCTCGGGAAGCGCTCGGCGCCGCGCCACACGCTCGTCAAGGACCTCGTGCCGCTGTCCGGCCTCGACGACCTCGTCTTCGGCGGCTGGGACATCTTCACGGACAACGCTTACGAGGCGGCCCTCAAGGCGGGCGTCCTCTCCAAGGACATGCTCGAACCCGTCCGCGCCGATCTCGAGTCGGTCAGGCCCATGCCTGCGGTCTTCGAGCGCGCCTGGGTCAAGAACCTCGACGGGCCGAACGTGAAGAAGGCGCCGACGAAGATGCACCTGGCCGAGGCCCTGATCCAGGACATCGCCGACTTTCGCAAGGCCTCGGGCGCGTCGCGGGCCGTAATGGTCTGGTGCGGCTCGACCGAGGTCTACGCCCAGCCGAAGTCCGTGCACGAGACGCTCGCGGCCTTCGAGAAGGGCCTCAAGGAAAACTCGCCCGACATTCCGCCCTCGATGATCTACGCCTACGCCGCGATCGCCAGCGGCACACCCTACGCCAACGGCGCGCCGAACCTCTCGGTCGACGTCCCGGCGCTCATGGAATTTTCCCGGGTCAAGGGCGTGCCGATCGCCGGCAAGGACTTCAAGACCGGCCAGACCCTGATGAAGACGATCATCGCGCCGGGGCTCAAGGCGCGGATGCTGGGGCTGCAGGGCTGGTTCTCGACCAACATCCTCGGCAACCGCGACGGCGAAGTGCTCGACGACCCGGGCTCCTTCCGTTCGAAGGAAGTCAGCAAGACCTCGGTCCTCGACGCCATCCTGCAGCCGGACCTGTACCCCGAGCTTTACGGCGACTACTTCCACAAGGTTCGCATCGAGTACTACCCTCCCCGCGGCGACGCCAAGGAGGGCTGGGACAACATCGACATCGTCGGGTGGCTCGGCCAGCCGATGCAGATCAAGATCGACTTCCTCTGCCGCGACTCGATCCTCGCGGCCCCGGTCGTCCTCGACCTGCTGCTCTTCCTCGACCTCGCCGGCCGCGCGGGCCTCTCGGGCATCCAGGAGTGGCTGTCGTTCTATTTCAAGTCACCGCTGTCGCGGCCGGACCTGAAGCCCGAGCACGACCTCTTCGTGCAGCACCTGAAGCTCGCGAACACGTTGCGGATCCTGGTCGGAGAGGAAGTGCTGGACCACTCCGGGCTCGACTATTACGAGGGCTCCGGCACGTAGATCCCGGCCCGGAGTCCTCGGCCGCCATCTCGGTCTTGTCGAGCGCGGGATCCCTCGCTACGCTCAGGATGACATGTCCTCCTCGAGTCACGCGCGCAAGATCCTTCACCTCGACATGGACGCCTTCTACGCGTCCGTCGAGCAGCGGGACGATCCGTCTCTCAAGGGCAAGCCGGTCGCGGTCGGCGGCCGCCCCGAGAGTCGCGGCGTCGTGGCGGCGGCCAGTTACGAGGCGAGGACCTTCGGCGTGCGATCGGCCATCCCCATGGCCCGGGCGGTGCGCCTGTGCCCCGATCTCGTCATCCTGCGGCCGGACTTCAGGAAGTATGCCGCCGTCTCCGCCCAGGTCTTCGCGATCTTTCGCGAGGTGACGCCGCTCGTCGAGCCGCTGTCGCTGGACGAGGCGTACCTCGACGTGACGGAGAACGCGTGGAACGAGCCTCTCGGCGTCGAGGTCGCGCGGCGCCTGAAGTCCCGCATCCGCGGGGAGACCTCTCTCACCGCTTCGGCCGGTGTCGCGCCCAACAAGTTTCTCGCGAAGATCGCCTCCGGCTGGAAAAAGCCGGACGGCCTGACCGTCATCGCGCCCGAGCGCGTGGAACGGTTTCTGCAGCTTCTCCCCGTGGAGGCCCTCTGGGGCGTCGGGCCCGTCACGGCCGGCAGGCTTCGCGCCGCCGGAATCCTGCGGCTCGTGGACGTCCGCGAGGCGCCTGCCGAGGTCCTGCAGAAAGCGGTCGGGAGCTGGGCCGACTCCCTGCGCCGGCTTGCCTTCGGCGAGGACGATCGGGCGGTCAACCCGAACCAGGAGCGCAAGTCGATCGGGTGCGAGGAGACCTACGCGAAGGACCTCGACGAGCTCGAGCCGATCTGCGCCGAGATCGACCGCCTCGCGCGGCGCACCGCCGCCATCCTCGAGCGCAAGGAGCTCTTCGCGCGGACCGTCGTCCTGAAACTGCGCTACGCCGACTTCCGGACCATCACGCGCAGCCAGACCCGCGCGCCCGCCACGCGGTCCGCCGACGACATCGCCGCCCGCGCCCTCGCCCTGCTGTCGAAGACCGACGCTGGACGGACTCCCGTTCGTCTTCTCGGCGTCTCCGTGCACGGCCTCGGCGCCTCGGCCGAGCCTCCGGCCCTGCCCTTGCCCGACCAGCTCGACCTGGTGTGAGGCGTATCGACTTGCCGCACGCTTTCGTTCGCGGCGCGAATAGTCTCCCGAGCGAAGCGAGGGAGGAGGTTCGCGCCGCGGGAGGGAGCGCGTCGTGACGGCGTCAGCCGGCTGGTCGAGCCCCTTTGGGCGAGCCGGCCGGCGGTGCGCCCGCAGGGCGCAGATCCCTCACGGCGCGCTCCCGACGGTGATGCCGCGGCGGATCGCTGCGAGCGGGGCCGCGTCGTCGTAGGAGATCACCGCGTCGGTCGCGTCTTTTCCGCCGGTCGCGTGGACGCCGAGCTTCGCGAACAGAGCGCCGAGGTCCTCGTCGGGTGCGGAGGCGCGCATCCGCGCGTAGAGCTCGCGGAGCACCGGCACGCCGACGGCCTTGTCGCCGACGTCGAGCGCCCGCTCGAGCTCCCACGACTGCGTGACGTTGCCGCCCGCCCGCACGATGCCGCGCAGGGCGTCGTCGAGAGACTTCTTGCCCGCCGTGGCCCGCCGAATGCCGACGTCCGCGTCGAAGCAGAACAGGGCGCCGCCCCAGTAGGTCGCGGCCCACGTGCGCGCGCCGTCGAGGCCTGCCCGGCCGAGTGCGTTCTGCCCGATCGGCAGGCCCCACACGAGCCACTTCCAGATGTCGTCGGCGGGCGCGAGTCCCGCCCGCGCGCGCACGAGCGGCTCGACGTAGGTCGCGATTCCCTCTTCGATCCACGCCTCTCCGGTCATCGAGGGAAACGCGAGGTGCACCATTTCGTGAACGAGCTCCCAGTTGGTCTTGAGGTCCTCGGCCGTCGCGCCGTCGCCGACGGTGATGGAGATCCTCGCCAGGCCGCGGATGCCCAACGTCCGCCCGCTCGAGATCTTTCCCGGGCCCCCGCCGTGGATCGTCAGCGTGACGCTCTCGACCGGATACGCCCCGTAGTACGCGGCGACGGCCCGCGCCGCGCCCTCGACCCAGGCCAGCAACTCCTGCTCCGAGACGCGGGCCGGCCGGCCGGCGAAGACGACCTCGACGACGCCTCCCGGCACCGCGACGCGCGGGTTGCCCGGGGCCGCCGCGATCGCCGCACCGAGGATCCAGACGTGGAGCGTGCTAGCGCCTCTCCATCGGCACGAAGGCGCGCTCGCCCTCGCCGAGGTAAACTTGGCGCGGACGGGCGATCTTTTCCTCGGGGTCCTCGAGCAACTCCTCCCATTGCGCGAGCCAGCCCGCCGTCCGGGGGATCGCGAAGAGGACGGTGAACGCGTCGGACGGAATGCCGATCGCCTGGTAGATGAGCCCGGAGTAGAAGTCCACGTTCGGGTAGAGCTTGCGCTTGACGAAGTATTCGTCCTGGAGCGCGATCCGCTCCAGCTCGAGCGCGATGTCGAGGAGAGGATTGCGCCCCGTGACGTCGAAGACCTCCTCGGCCATCCGCTTGATGATCTTGGCGCGCGGGTCGAAGTTCTTGTAGACGCGGTGACCGAAGCCCATCAGGCGCTTCTCGCCTTTGCCCTGCTTGACCTCCTCGATGAAGGCCGGCACGCGCGACGGGGAGCCGATCTCCTTGAGCATCATGAGGACTTCTTCGTTGGCGCCGCCATGGAGGGGCCCGTACAGCGCCGCGGCGGCGCCGGCGAGGGCCGAGTAGGGATCCGTGTGCGCGGAACCGATGCCGCGCATCACGGCCGTGCCGCAGTTCTGCTCGTGGTCGGCGTGGAGGATGAAGAGGACGTCGAGCGCGCGGACGAGGGTCGGGTTCGGCTTGTAGTTCTCGGCCGGCGTCTTGAAGAGCATCGTCAGAAAGTTCTCGCCGTAGCCGAGGGCGTTGGACGGGTAGACGTAGGGCATGCCCATGCTGTGCTTGTACGCGAACGCCGCGATCGTCGGCATCTTGGCGATGAGGCGGTGAATCTGTTTCGTGCGCCCGGCGGCGCTGTGGACGTCGCGCGCCTCCGGGTAGAACGTGGACATGGCCGCAACGGTCGAAATGAGCATTCCCATGGGATGCGCGTCGTGGTTGAAGGCATCCATGAGCTTCTTCAACGACTCGTGGATCATCGTGTGGTACGTGATGTCGTGAACCCACTGCTCGTACTGGGTCGCGGTCGGAAGCTCGCCGTGGAGCAGCAGGTATGCCACTTCGAGAAACGTGCACTTCTCGGCCAGGACCTCGATCGGATAGCCGCGGTAGCGGAGGATCCCCTTTTCGCCGTCGATGTCGGTGATGCGGCTCGTGCAGGCCGCGGTGTTCAGGTACGCGGGGTCGTAGGACATCAGGCCGAAGTCGCCCGGGTCGGCCTTGATCTGCCTCAGGTCCATCGCGCGGATCGTTCCGTTCTTGATGGGGAGCTCGTAACTCTTGCCGGTCCTCCGGTCGATGACCGAAAGCGCGTCGCGGGCCTCGGAAGAGCCGGCCGCCCGTTCGTCCGTCTTGGTCGCTTCCACGGTGCCCATGCGAAACCTCCGAACCGTATTCTATTGTCTTCCGGCCACTCGCCCTGCGAGGTCCGTTATGAGACAGTCCGCCCCATGGCGACGGGACAAAGCCTGCAGGACACGTGGGCGCCGCGGAACCACTGTTTTGGATGTGGGCCCGCCAACGAAAAGGGTCTGCGGATCAAGAGCTTCGTCGAGGGCGACGAGGTGGTCGCGCGGTGGCGGCCGGAGCCGCATCACCAGGCGTTCGAGGGGGTGCTGAACGGCGGAATCTGCGGCGCGCTGCTCGACTGTCACAGCAACTGGGCGGCGACCCACCACCTGATGCAACAGTCCGGCACGGCAACGCCGCCCTGCACCGTGACGGCCGACTTCCACGTGACGCTCCGGCGTCCGACACCCATGGATGCCGAGCTTCTCCTGCGCGCGCGCGTCGTCGAGTCCGCGGCGGATCGGGCCGTCGTCGAGGCCTCGCTCGAGGCCAACGGCAAGGTGACGGCGACCTGTCGCGGCACCTTCGTGGCCGTCCAGGAAGGCCATCCCGCGTTCCACCGGTGGTGACGCCCTGACGCTCCTCCTCGCGCTCACGCTCCTGCTCGCGGACCCGACGCCGGTCCCGACACCCGGCAGGGTCGAGAAGCAGACGGTGGTCTCCCGGGGAAAGGAGCGCACCTACTACCTCTTCGTCCCCACGACGATCTCCGCCGAACATCCGGCGCCCCTCATCGTGACGTTCCATGGCTCCGGCGGTAACGGCAAGACCCTCGTCGACCGGTGGCAGGACCTCGCCGAGAAGGAGGGGATCGTCGTCGCCGGCCCGGATTCGACGGACTCCGTGCACTGGGCCTCGCCGCAGGACGGTCCGCTCCTGCTGCGGGACATCGTCGAGGCTGTTGGCGCGAAGTTTCCGATCGACCGGCACCGCATCTACCTCTTTGGCCACTCGGCGGGCGCGGTCTTCGGCCTCCAGATGGCGACCCTCGAGTCGGAGTTCTTCGCGGCCGCCGCGGTCCACGCCGGCTCGGTCGATCCAGCCTACTTCTCGACCTTCGATTTCGCCGCCCGCAAGATTCCCATCCTCATCTTCATCGGCACGCGCGACGCCTACTTTCCCTTGCCCGAGGTTCGGGCGACGGCCGAGGCCCTCAAGACGCGCGGATTCCCCGTGACCCTGGTCGAGATGCCGGGGCACACCCACAACTATGCTCTGAAGTCGCAGGACGTCAACGCGCAGGCGTGGGAGTTTCTCTCGCGCGAACGCATTGCCGAGCCCGGCTTCCGGATGTACGTCGACCCGAAGCCGGCCGGCTCTCCCTGAGGTCTCGCCCTCCCGCCCTCTGCGACGGGCTCTGCTGGAAGACGAAAACACTGGCCCGCGAACTGGCCTTTCTCTAGACCATTCGGCCAGTCGCGCCCCGCAACCGGAAAGCCTAGTCTTCTGCCACCGGCTCGATCATCCGAGGTGTCTATGCCCAAAAAGTTCGCGCTCCTGGCCCTGACTCTGGCGCTGGCGCCCGGAAGGCTCCGAGCCGCAACGAGTTTTCAGGCCGCCTACGTGAGCCCCGCGTCGGGGCCCGCCGCCGGCGGGACGAACGTCTCGCTCGTCGGCAACCAGTTTCTCGCCGGCGCCAGTGTCAGCGTCGGCGGAGCGAGCGCCTCCGCGAGCGTCACCGGCTCCACGCGGATCGGCGTCACCATGCCCGCGCTCAACGCCGGCGCCGTTTACGACGTCGTCGTCACGAACTCGGGCGGGCCGACGAGCACCCTGCCGCGGGCCTGGTTCGCCGATTTCGCGGACGTCGCCCTGGCCAACCCCTTCCACGCCTCCATCGAGCAGATGGTCCGCGACGGAATCACCGCGGGGTGCGGCGGCGGCAACTACTGTCCGAGCTCGTCGATCACGCGGGCGCAGATGGCGGTCTTTCTGCTGCGCGCGGGCCACGGCTCAGGCTACGTGCCTCCGCCGGCCACCGGCACGGTCTTCAGCGACGTCGGCGCCAGCGACTTCGCGGCCGACTGGATCGAGGAGCTCCACGCCGAAGGCATCACGGGAGGCTGCGCCACGAACCCGCTGCGCTACTGCCCGAACAGCGCGATCACCCGCGGGCAGATGGCGGCCTTTCTCCTGAAGGTCTACCACGGCACGTCCTATGCCCCGCCGCCCGCCCAGGGCGTCTTCAGCGACGTCCCGACGTCGATCCCCCTGGCTCCCTGGATCGAGGAGCTCGCTCGGCTGTCGGTCACGGCCGGCTGCGGCGGCACGGCGTACTGTCCCGCCAACTCCGTCACGCGCGGCCAGATGGCGGTCTTCATGACGAAGACGTTTCACCGTCCGGACGCCATCCGTTTTCTCGAGCAGGCCACCTGGGGCCCGAGCGACGCCGACGTCGGCGCGGTGCTCGGCCAGGGTTACCTTCCGTGGCTCGCGGCCCAGAACGCCGCCGCGCCATCGAGCTACCCCGGCAGCCTCTTCCCGCTCTGGCCGGGGGACACGCCCGCCTCGTGCGACGACATCTGCTACCGCGACAACTACACGTCGTACCGGCTGCAGAATCGCTTCTTCCTCAACGCCCTCTACGGCCCCGATCAACTCCGTCAGCGGGTCGCGTGGGGCCTCCACAAGCTCGTCGTGATCTCGGAGGACGTCCTGCCCTACCCCTTCCAGATGGCGCCGTACCTGCGCGTGCTCGACCTGAACGCGTTCGGCAACTACCGCGACATCCTCTATGGCGTCAGCCTCAACCCGGCCATGGGCGAGTACCTCAACATGGACACGTCGACCAAGGACGACCCCAACGAGAACTATGCCCGCGAAATCATGCAGCTCTTCTCGATCGGGACCGTCCTTCTGAATCAGGACGGGACGACGCAGAACGACGTCAACGGCCCGAAGCCGACCTACGACCAGGCCGTCATCGACGAGTTCAAGCGGGTCTACACCGGTTGGTTCGTCGACCAGGTGACCTGCCCGGCGCCCAACGGCGGGGACACGTGCGACGACTGGGTCAGCAACATGTCCTTCGATCCGGACCTCCACGACACCGACCCGAAGACGCTCTTCTCGGGCTATCCGGGAGGGCCTGTCATGCTGCCGGCCGACCAGACCGGGAGCCAGGACCTGAACCAGACGGTCGACGCGATCTTCAATCACCCGAACGTCGGGCCGTACGTCGCGCGGGAGCTCATCCACAGCCTGGTGACCTCGAATCCCTCGCCGGAGTACGTCGAGCGTGTGGCCGGCTTCTTCAACGACGACGGGACCGGCGCCCGGGGCAAGCTCTGGCCGGTCGTCAAGGCGATCCTGCTCGACCCCGAGGCCCGCAACGCGCCGACCGATCCGATCTTCGGCCACCTGCGCGAGCCGGCGCTCTACATCACCAACGTGCTGCGGGCGTTCCACGCGATGTCGGCGGACCGCACGACGCAGTCCGACGGCAACGTCGAGCCCTTCGCCCGCGACATGGGCCAGAAGATCTGGAAGCCGCCGACGGTGTTCAGCTACTTCCCGCAGGCCTATGCGGCGCCCCCGGCCTCCGCGGGCGTCCTCGGACCCGAGTTCGGGATCATGAACTCGCAGACGTCGTTGAAGCGCGCGAACTTCGTCAACCAGATGACCATCTGGGGCGGCATCGCCGCGGACCCCGGCAACGACACGCCCAACGGCACCTCCCTCGACTACGCCGAGTTGACCCTGCTCGCATCCAGCCCGGCCAACCTGGTGGACCGGCTCAACCGGCTCCTCCTGCACGGGACGATGTCCGACGAGCTGCGCGCCTCGATCGTCACCGCCGTCAACGCCGTCGATGCGGGCGACCCGCTCGGACGAGCCGAGCAGGCCCTGTACCTGGTCGGCGTCGCCTCGCAATACCAGGTGGAGAGGTAAGCCCATGACACAGTCCAGACGCGAATTTCTCATCCGCACGACCTGCGCAGGCCTCTCCGCCGCCGCGGCCCAGGCCAGCCTGCGCAAGCTCGGCCTGATGAACCTCTACGCGCGCCCCTCGGCGCCGACCGATTACCGCGCCATGGTCTGCATCTTCATGGACGGCGGCAACGACTCGAACAACATGGTCATCCCGAGCGATGCGTTCTGGGACAACCAGTATGCCGTCGCCCGCCCGGCCAACTCGGGAATCCAGATCGCCAAGGGGGCGCTCGCTCCGCTCAACGCGCCGCCAAGCCTCGGCGGCCGGACCTTCGGACTCCATCCCTCCTTGACCGAGCTCGCCGGCCTCTTCAACCAGAACAGGCTCGGCATCGTCACGAACGTCGGCCCGCTCGTGGTGCCCGTGACGCAGTCGAACATCGACTCGAGTCCCACGCCCTACTCGCTCTTTTCCCACTCGGACCAGATCGACTGCTGGCAGTCGGGGCGCTCCGACCAGCGGATCGCGACCGGATGGGGCGGCCGCAGCGCGGACGCCACGATCAACTGCAACGGCGGGTCCGGGTTTCCGACCGTCACGACGATCTCCGGCGCCTCGACGTTCTGCGTGGGTGCGGGCCAGCGCCCGCTCGCGATCGACACGGGCGCGCTCGACCAGGTCCTCGTCCTGAACGGCTTCTACGGCTCGCCGCAGGACGTCGCGCGCAAGACCTCGATGGACTATGCCCGCACGATCGACCGCACGGCGACCCTGATCGCCGCGGCCAGCGACACGACGCAGCAGGCGGTGGACATCAGCGCCGCGCTCTCCATCGATCCCACGTTGACGACCGTCTTCCCCCAGACGGACCTCGGCTCCCAGCTCCAGCAGGTGGCCAAGGTCATGAAGCTGAACCTCAACTCCGCCGAGCTGTCGTTGAACCGCCAGATCTTCTACGTCGAGACCGGCGGCTACGACACCCACCAGGACCAGCTGGCCGACCAATCCGATCGTTTCGTCGAGCTCTCCCAGGCGATGGCGGCCTTCTACGCCGCCACGCAGGAGCTCGGCATCTCCGACCGCGTGGTCACGTTCACGCTCTCGGATTTCGGCCGGACGCTCGCGCCCTCGGGCGATCAGGGCTCGGTCGGCAGCGATCACGGCTGGGGAAGCCACCACTTCGTGATGGGCGACGCCGTCGCGGGGGGCAACTTCTACGGCATGCCGAACACCCTGACCGGGCACCTCTTCCCCGACCTGGTGATCGGCGGCCTGGATGACATCTCGCCGGACGACCGCGGCCGCTGGATCCCGACGACGTCCGTCGAGCAGTATGCCGGAACGCTCGCGCGCTGGTTCGGCGTCTCGGCGCTCGACCTGCCGGTCGTCTTCCCGCTCGTCTCCAACTTCGCCCCCAACACGCTGTCCTTTCTGACGCCCGGATCGAGCTGCTGAAGCACGGGTAGAATCCCGGCACACGGCCTCGCCCTCCTGGGGCGAGGCTCGAACCCATGAACCCGGACGTCGTCGAAGCGATCGGGCGTTTGCGCCAGGCGCGCGTGCTCACCGACGAGCAGGCGGCGCCGCTCGCGCGCGCGGCACGGGGCGAGCTCGTGTCGATCGAGCTCGAGCTCCGCGTGCTGCTCTATACCGGGGTCCTCCTCGTCACGACCGCCGTCGGCCTCTTCCTGAAGGAGAACCACGAGCGCATCGGCCCGGCGGCCATCGCGACGCTGATCGCAGCAGCGGCGGCGGCCTGCCTCGCGTACGCCTGGCGCCGCCTTCCCCCCTTTTCGTGGCAGAGCACGGTCTCGCCCCACCTCGCCGCGGATTACGTCCTGCTGCTCGGCGTCCTGCTCGCCGCCGCGGACCTCGCATACGCCGAGACCCAGTTTCGCGTCCTGGGACCGCGCTGGCCGTACCACCTGCTCGTCGTCGCCGTCCTTGCGGTGGCCGCCGCCTACCGATTCGATTCGCGCGCCGTGTTGTCGCTCGGCCTGACCTCGTTCGCCGCGTGGCGCGGCGTCGCCGTGTCGCTCTCGTTCGCGTCGAGCGGCGCCGCCTCGGAGCCGGCCGTGCGCTGGAACGCCCTGGCCTGCGGCGTTGTCTTCGTCGGGGCGGGCATCCTGTCCGTCCGCACCCGCCGTAAGGCGCACTTCGAGCCCGTGTACGTCACGCTCGGACTCCTGCTCGCCTTCGGAGGATTTCTGTCGGGCGTCTTCGACTCGAGCTGGCGCCTGTGGGCGATCCCACTCTGGATCGCGGCGGTGCTCGTCATCGCCCTGGCCTACCGACATCGCCGCGTTCTCGATTTCACCATCGCCGTCGTGGCGGCATACCTCGGCGCGCTGCGCGTGCTCGGCGGGATGGTCGGACGCTCGTACTTCCTGGTCGCCGTGACGAGCCTGGCCGTTGTGGCCTTCCTCGTTCTCGCACAGCGGCGAGTGAAGGAGGCGCGGTGACGAGAGTCCGCGCGGAGGCGTCCCGAATCGCCGAGGTGCGACAGGCGGCGCGCGCGTGGCACGCAGCCGGCGCCATCGACGCCCCCACTCTGACGTCGATCGAGGCCGCTTATCCCGAGGAGCGCCACCGCCTCGCCGCGGCCTGGAAGGTTCTCGTCTTCGTCATCGTCTCGATCGCGGCAAACGCGGCCGCTTTTCCCCTCGTCCGATTCGGCGGCACGGCCGAGAATGCCGTGTCCTGGCTGGTCATCGCGGCGATCCTCGCCGCCGTCACGGAGGCGCTCCTGCGCTCGCGCCGGATCGGTGAAAACGGCAGCGCCGCCGCGACCTCCTTCTGGGCGGTCGTGTACGCCGTCATGGGATCCGCCTTCGCCCTCCTCGGCGCGCCGGAGAGGAGCAGCGAACGCGCGGCGACGCTCGCGCTGCTGGCCGCGGCGGTCCTCTTCTCTGCGGCTTGCTGGCACTGGGGGTTCGCGGCGTACGGCGCCTTCGCAGCGATTGCGTTCTTCTTCCTTTTCGCGCGCTTTCCGGGCGGACGGCTGTGGTGGATCCTCGCGGGCGTTCTCCTCATCGCCGCCGCCGCGCGGCAGATCGAGCGGGCCGCCCTCGCCCCCCCGCTGCGCCGCGCGTGGGCGGGTGTTCTGGCCGTAGCGGCGGTCGCCCTGTACGCGGCGTTCAACCGCTTCTGCCTCGACCGGCGGCTGATCGAGTCCGTCGCGAGTCCAGGTTCGGCGGCGGCGACGGCTCCGTCCGCCGTCACCCTGCTCGTGTCCAGCCTCGCAACGGCCGCCCTCCCCCTGCTCTTCATCGCCTGGGGCCTCCACGAGCGGCGAACGCTCGTGCTCGATCTTGGCGTCGTCCTTGGCGCCCTGTCTCTGGTCACGCTGCGCTACTACGTGCACCTCGCCCCGCTCTGGGTCGTTCTTCTCGCGGCCGGCGCCGTCGTCATACTCGCCGCGCTCGCGCTGAACCGGCGGCTGCGGCGCGCTCCCGGCGGCGAATGGGCAGGCTTCACCGCCCGGCCGCTCTTCTCGCGAAGATCCGTCGCAGGCCTCCAGGCGGCCGCCGTCGTGGCCGCCTTCGCGCCGGATGCCGCGCCCGGACCCGACCGCGGCGGCTTCACCCCGGGAGGCGGCCGGTTTGGCGGCGGCGGCGCAACCGGCTCGTTCTAGCGGCTACTTCCCTCTCAGGATCTCGATGTTCCCGTTCGAGTCCTCGAGCGAGAGCGGGCACTTGCCGTCGCCGATCTTGCCCGAGAGCGCGTCGGTGGAGATCGATCCGCTGATGGTCAGCGGGACCTGGCTCGAAACCTTGCCGAAGGACGTGCGGGCGCTGACGTCGTAGCCGGTCCCCTCCGACACGTACAGGCGGATCGGCGCGAAGGATCCCTTCAGGGTCACCGGGAAGCACTTGCCGGCGCCCGGCAGCCCCCGCACCTCGATCGAGCCGTTCTGGTTGTCCACGTCGACCCGGCCCGCGATTCCGTCGAGGGCCACCGGGGCGAAGGACGTCGTGACCTTTGCGCCGCCCTTGACCGCCGTGGCGCGCACGGCGCCGTTGGAGTTGTCCACCGTCAGATCCCCCTCGATCCGCGTCGCCTCGACCAGGCCGAAGCTCGTGCTGACCGAAGCGGCACCACTGACGTCGGAAAGGGTGACGGCGCTGTTGTTGCCGACGACCCTCACGTCCTTGCGCGCCTGCGTGACGGAAATCTTGCCGAAGGAGCCGCGGGCGTCGACGCGGCCGCCGACGTTGGCGAGCAGGACGGAGCCGTTGTCGTCGACGACCGTCGCATCCCCCGGGATCCCCGAGGCGTCCACCTCGCCGAAGCTCGTCTTGAGGTTCGCGGAGCTCTTCACGTCGCGCACCCGAACGCTGCCATTCGAGTTGCGCACCTCGACGGCGCCGCCGACGTCGCGGACGTCGATCCGCCCGAAGGAGCCGGTGAGGCTCGCCGTCCCGGTCACCTCCTCGACCACGACGTCGCCGTTGGACGTGTTGACGGTGACCGCCCCCTTCGCCTTTTTCACCTGAACCGCGCCGAACCGGTTGCGGATCGATACGGCTCCCTCCACATCGGTCGCGACGACGGCGCCGTTGGAGCCCGAGATCTCGACCTCGCCGGCGTTGCGGTTCACCGTGATCGAGCCGAAGGAGTTTTCGAGCCGCTGCCGCCCGCGGCCGTCGGAGAGCGAGAGCTGGCCGTTGGCGCCGACGAGCACGGCCGGGGCCTTGAGGTTCACGACGTCGGTGTTGCCGAACCGGTTGCGGGCCGAGAGGGCCATCGTCTCGGGCATCGTGATGTCGATGTCGACCGAGTAGGACACGGAGCCGTTTCCGATGAAGTGCCACTGCTTCTCGGGGTACTTCGTGCGGACGAAGATCGCCGAGCCCGTGTCCTCGACCGTGATCGTGATCCCCTCGCCAAACTTCTGCGCCCCGTCGGCGTCGGAGGAGGACACGGTGATCCTCGCCTTGATGCGCACTTCCGGCAGGGCGTGCGTCCCGATGCGCAGGGAGCCCTGGCTGTGCTCGATGTCGAGCCGCGTCCCGGGCTTGTACGCGAGCGTGCGCGAGAAGTCGCGGTCGTAGTTCGAGCGCGGGTCGCGCGTCTCGGCCGCCGCCGCGAGGGAGACGGCGGCAAGAACGAGGACGAGAGCGGCCCGACACCGCGCGGATCGAAATGCCGAGGGGTTCATGACTTGACCTCTTTCATCAGGCTCTGCAGGGTGCGCTGCTTTTCCTGGTAGACCGCGAGCAGCTCGCGGCGCAGGTGCGTGTTCCAGCGGTTCTGGTCGATCGAGGATTTCAGCTCCGCGATCGCGGAGTCGAGGACGTCGAGCTTCTCCCGGTAGTTGACGAGAACGGGCGAGCTGGCGCCGGCGAGCTTGGGCTCCGCCAGCTGCGAAAGCTTCTCGATCGAGGAGAGGTAGGCCTTCTCGGCCGTCTCCACGTCGTCGATCGCCCGCTCGGTC
>DATMNJ010000171.1:0-5793 GCA_035569175.1 Thermoanaerobaculia bacterium
CCGGCTGCTCGACAACCGGGACATGGGCGTTCTCTACATCGACGTCGAGCAGTACAGCCACATCGAGGAGACCTACGGTTGGGAGGTCTTCGACTCCCTCCTGCGGCACACGGCGCGGACGCTGCGCCGGATGTTCGGAACGATCTTTGCGACGGAAGACTTCGTCGCCGTCAACCGCGCCGGCGGATCGGACTTCTACGTCTTCGCGACGCTCGAGGCGGGAGAGGACGCGGCGGCGCGGCTGCAGCGCAAGGCGCGGCAGGTGGAAGAGTCGCTGAGGGGGTCGCTCGACGAGATGTTCGGCGCCCGCATCCACAAGCGGATCGGCGTCTTCGTCGGCCACGCCCTCCTGCGGCCGAACCCGCAGATGCGGATCGAGCGCCTCGTCTATCGCGCGCTGCGCCAGGCCATCGAGGTGGCGACGACGAAGGAGGAGGAGCGCCAGACGCTGCTGCGCGAGACGTTCAAGGACATCCTCTTCAAGAAGCGCGTGCGGACCGTCTACCAGGCCATCTTCAAGCTCGACACGATGGAGCTCTTCGGCCACGAGGCGCTGACGCGGGGCCCGGTGGACACGGCCTTCGAAAGCCCGGAGCTGCTCTTCCAGTTCGCCGGGGAGCATGAGGCGATCTGGGAGCTCGAGCAGCTCTGCCTCGCGTCGGCCGCGTCCCACTACGGGAGCGCGGCCGGAGGGCATCTCTTCATCAATGTCGAGGCGTCGTCGGTGGCGCGGTTGCCGAAGGAGGGCCCGCTGACGATCGCGCCGCTCTTCGGGCTCACGCACCCGGTGGTCCTCGAAGTCACCGAGCGCTCGGCGATCCGCGACCTGCCGGTCTTCCGAGGCGCTCTCGCCGAGTTGAAGGCTCGCGGGTTCCGCGTCGCGATCGACGACGCCGGCTCCGGGTACGCGTCGCTCCAGGCCATCGCGGAGCTCAAGCCCGATTTCATCAAGGTGGCGAACACCCTGATCACGGGCCTGCGCAGCGAGACGATCAAGCGCGACGTCGTCGAGATGCTCGTCAACCTCGCCCGCCGCATCGACGCCGTCTGTGTCGCCGAGGGCATCGAGACGCCCGAGGACCTCGACGAGTGCCGCAAGCTCGGGATTCCGTACGGCCAGGGCTTCTATCTCGGCGTGCCGAGCGAGCGCCCGGCAGCGGCCCCGGCCCGCGAGTTCACCGGCCGGATTCGCACGGTCCGATAGGCCTCGGGTTGCCGGGCCGGCCTGGAAAAGACGAAAGACCGAGGCGGCGGGCTCCGTATTGTGTAGTGTGAGTCCGATGCGAGGGCCGGGACCAGTTGCCGCCGTTCTCTTCTCGCTCGCCGTCGCGGGCGCGACCGTTGCGCAGCCGACGCCGTCCGTCATCCCCATCCCCGGCGGAGAGTCGGGCATCGGGTTCGACGATCTGAGGTATTCGGCCGCCCTCCGGCGGGTGATCGTCCCCGCGGGCGGGGCGGGGTCCCTCGTTCTGGTCGAGCCGGGCAGCTGGAAGCTGACGCAGATCGGCGGGCTCGCCACGGCCAAGGGGTTCGGCGGCGGCCATGACGACGGCGTCACGTCGGCCGACGAGGGCCGAGGCTTTCTCTTCGCGGCCGATCGCGGGGCCGAGCGGCTCATGGTGATCGATCCCAAGGGCGGACGCGTCGCGGCGTCGGCGCCCCTGTCGGGAAGCCCGGACTACGTCCGCTTCATCGAGCCGACGGGGGAGGTCTGGGTCACGCAGCCGGACAAGCAGCGCATTGAGATCTTTCGCCTCGAGGGCAACCCTCCCAAGCCTATTCACGACGATTTTCTCGACGTGCCCGGCGGCCCCGAGTCGCTCGTCGTGGACGTGGCGCGGGGGCGCGCGTACACGAACCTCTGGAAGGGCTCGACCGTCGTCCTGAACGTCAGGAACCGGACCATCCTCCAGACGTGGCCGAATGGATGCGAGGGCTCCCGTGGCCTGGCGTACGACGCGGAGCGCAATTTCCTCTTCGTCGGATGCGCCGAGGGCGCCGGCGTGACGCTCGATGCGAAGAGCGGCAAGGTTCTCAGCAAGCTCGTGACGGGCAAGGGCATCGACATCATCGACTACAGCCCGACGCTGCAGCACCTTTACCTTCCCGGAGGAAAGAGCGCGACCCTCGGCATCGCCGCCGTGTCGGCGACGGGTGCGCTGTCGCTGCTGGCGGAGGTCCCGACGGCGCAAGGCGGCCACTGTGTCGTCGCGGATGCCTCGGGCAATGCGTACGTGTGCGATCCGAAGGGCGGCCGGATCCTGGTCATCCCCGACGGGGCGGGCGAGCCCCCGCGGTGAGATCCGAACGGGGACTTCGGCGTCTCGAGGAGCGGCCGCGCGCGACGTGAAGGGCTCGATCGTCAACCGAGAGGTCGTCGCCATGGCGGCCGACCGGTTCCGCAAGAACCCGGTGCAGACGTCGCTGACCCTCGCCGGATTCATCGTCGGTACGGCCTCCATCATCCTCGTCGTCAGCCTCGGCCTGACGGGCCGCGGGTACGTCCTGGCCCAGATCGAGGGCGTCGGCTCGCGGCTGGTCTGGGCGAATTACCGCGGCACCGTCACCTCCGGCGTCTCGCGAGCCAACGAGGACTTCATCAACGAGTCGGACGTGAAGGCCGTCGCCGCGCGGACCGACCTCTTCACGGGCGTCACGGGGCTCGTCACCGTTCGCGGAAGCGTTTCGGTCCAGTCTCAGGTCAAGACGCTGACCGCCCTCGGAGCGATGGCGAACTACGTCCCGGTCCGGCGCAACCTGCGCGTCCTGCGCGGCCGGTTCCTCGACGAGGAGGACGTTCTGCAGCGCGCCCGAGTCTGCGTCGTCAACCGCAGCCTGTACGAGGCCCTCTTCGCCAACGACGACTCGGGCGAAAAGACCCTCCGGACGCTCGGGACGACGTTTCGCGTGATCGGCGAGTTCGAAGAGCCCGTGGACACCCTCGGCCGCGGGGACGTCGTTCCCGAGACGGTCTTCATCCCGGTGACCGTCGCCTGGTCCTACCTGCCGGTCAAGCAGCAGCTGAACACCCTCTTTGCGGAGGTCCGGGAGTTCTCGGAATTGCCCGCCGCCGTCCGGACGGTCGAAGAGATCCTTCGGGAACGCCACCACCCGGGCTCCGTCTACGAGGTCGAGAGCATGACGACCGTCGTGCGCCTGGCCCGTGCGATCTCCGCGGGGCTGATCGTGGTGTTCGTGCTCGCGGCCGCCATCTCGGTCGTCGTCGGGGGCGTGGGCATCATGAACATCCTGCTGGCTTCGGTCGAGCAGCGGACGCGGGAGATCGGCGTCCGGATGTCGGTCGGCGCGCGGCGGGCGGACATCCTCGGCCAGTTCCTGGTCGAGGCGCTGGCTCTCGGGATGACCGGGTCGCTGGTCGGGGTCGCCATCGGGCTGGGCGTCCCCCTCCTCGCGCGGTCGTTCGTTCCCGTCGTACCCATCCGCGTGTCGTTCCTGTCGGCGGGTTTCGCCTTCGCCTTTTCCTGCGCCGTGGCCCTCGTGTTCGGCGCGGTGCCCGCGTACCGGGCGTCGCGGCTCAATCCGGCAGAGGCTGTCCACCGCGAGTGACTCCGGCGGCGGGGCGCGGCCTGTCGGCGGCGCGGGAGACCCGCTGGAAGTGGCCGAGGATCGCCAGCCCCGGGACCGCCCAGGCGAGCTCCCGGGCTCTCCGCACGAGGCCGAGCGCGAGCCCGCTCGCCGGAGAAAGGCCGAGGGCGACGAAGATCAGGACGCGCCCTCCTTCCTGGGTCCCCATCCTCGCGGGAACGAAGAAGACGACGGCCTCGATCGCGACGGCGAGGACCTCGATGGCGACCGCCCGCGCGAGGCCGACCGGCTGGCCCAGCAGACGAAGAATCAGAAGGGTCTCGATGACCCCGACCTGCCATGCCGCAAACGAGGCGGAAACCGACAGTGCGAAGGCCGCGGGGCGCTCGTGCAGAGCCGCGAGGCCCTCGTTCAGTCCGTCGCGTGCAGCCAGTGGGACGCGGGACCGGAGGCGTTGGAACCAGCCGAATCGGCCGAGAGCCCGGCGAACGCCGGCGAGGCGGTCCGGCGACCAGGCCAGCGCCAGCACGGCGGCGAGAAAGGCGCCGATTGCCGTCGCGAGGAGGGCGACGACCACCCGCAAGCCGGAGCGAGGCAGAAGGACGACGGCGACGGGAAGGCCCACGAAGATGAAGGCGACCTGAGCCGCGAACTGCGTGATGGCGGCGAGGCCCACGGCGCCGACGGCGGCCGCGGTGGGAAGCCGCCGGCGCAGAAGGCTGACCCGGACGAGCTCGCCCCCGACGACCCCGACCGGGCTCACGGCGTTGACCGCCTCGCCCGCGAGGAGCATCGGAGCGAGGGCGCGCAGGCGGATCCGGCGGCCGGGCGGGAGCACCAGGCGCCAGGATTCCGTGTTCAGCAGGATCGGGACGGCCTGCAGCGCGACGACGAGGAGAAAGCCCCAGCCGACCACCGCGAGGTTTCGAGCGAGCTCCGCGGGGCCGACCCGGAGGAGAAGCCACACGAGCAGCGCCGTGCCCGCTGCGAAGCTCGCCAGCTCGAACCCCTTCCAGGAGAGCAGCCGGCCGTGCCGCCTCGGGGATGGCGGCGGTTGCGGCGCCTCAGGAGGCAATGCCGGTCCGCGCGAGCTCGGACTCCGTTTCCGAGATCCCATCGACCCCCTGCGAGACCAGGCGGCCGCCCTGGGCGAGCCGGAAACGCCGCCCGCGCCAGACGACCGAGTCGCCGAAGAACGCGCAGAGCCAGAGTCCGAACCCGAAGAGGTCCCGCGCGGGCACGAGCCACAGCGCCCTGCGCGCTGCGGCGTCGCGAAGGCAGCCCGCGGCGACGTACCAGGCCATCCAGAGGCGGAGGGCGAGGGTGACGGCCGCGAGCACACGTGCCCCCGGAAAGTCTCCCGCGAGAATCAGCAGGCCGAGGCTTGCGGGCGTGCCCTGCGTCAGGAGGAGGCCGGCGTAGCCGAGCGGGCGCATCGCCCGGATTCCCCGATTCCAGCGGATCTGATGCTCGACGAGTCCCCGCAGCGTCGCGGTGGAGAGCTCGTGCTCGACCACGTCGGCGGACAGCTCCGCGCGGTAGCCCGAGCGCACGGGGAGGTTGCCGAGCAGGTAGTCGTCGGCCAGGAAGTCGGCGATCGCGCCGAAGCCCCCGGCGGCCGCCAGGGCCGTCCGCCGGATCAGGGTTCCGGAGCCCATGCCGAAGGAGATCCCCTCCAGCTTTCGGGCCACCAGCACCGAGGGCTGGAAATCCGTCGAGAGGCCGAGAGCGTCGAGGTGCCCGGCGAAGCCCCGGGCGTCGGAACGATAGAGGCAGGTGACGACGCCGACGCCCGGGTCGGCCATCGGCTCGGCGAGCGTGCTCAGGTGCCAGGGTCCCACGCGGATGTCGCTGTCGGAGACGAGGAGCAGGCCGTATCGGGCCTCGGCCGCCATGGCCGCGAGGTTGCCCACCTTCGGGTTGGCAGTCGGCGGGCCGCGATGGATGACGATGCGGATGTCCACGTCGGGAAAGTCGCGCGCGACCTGGCGGGCCACGGCGATCCCCGGATCGTTTTCGTCGTCCGACCCGAAGAGGATCTGGAACTGCGGGTAATGCTGCCGGCAGAAGGACGCGAAGTTCTCGTAGGCTCCGCGGTCCAGCCCGCAGATGGGCTTGAGGATCGTGATCGGCGGACCGAATCCGCGCTGGCGCCGCGCGTCGCGCCGGAAGAAATCGCGGGCGCAGTACAGCGCGAAGGCGTAGTACCCCGCCGCCGTGAAGCAGATGGTCGCCGCCGCGACGACG
>DATMNJ010000172.1:0-10838 GCA_035569175.1 Thermoanaerobaculia bacterium
GCCGCCCTGCACCGCGATCGGCACGCCGGTCGTCAGCCGGTTGCCGTTGACGTAGGTGCCGTTCATCACGCCGATTTCTTCCATGACGTAGTACGTGTCGCTCATCTGGTACAGCTTGGCGTGACGGCGCGAGGTCGAGCGCTGCGGGTCGAGGGGGGTCAGGTCCACGTCGGGCGTGATGCCCGTTACCGGGTCGCTGCGGCCGACGAGAGTGTCGCCCTCGCGGTTCAGGAAAAACTCGGCCGCGGGGTCGTCGCAGACGAGCCGGCAGGCGTCGTGCTCGGGCTCGACCCTGCGCTGGACCGGTTTTTCCTCTTCCGGCACCCGCCGTCCCACGGCGTCCTCGAGCATCGCCGTGACCTCGCGCAGCCGCCGCGAGAGCTTACGCATCATGCGCACGGCGATCTCGGTATTGCTCTTCAGCATCGCGTCGAAGGTGGCGCCGTTGATCCGAACGAGTTCGACGTCGGTCTTCGCCCGGGCCGAGGCCGTGCGGGGCACGTCCTCGAGCACGCTCATCTCGCCGAAGAAATCCCCCTTCTCGAGGGTCGAGAGCACGCGCGTCTCCCCGCCGATGGCCTTCAGGAGCTCGACCGTCCCCGACTGCACGATGTACATGTCGGTGCCGATGTCGCCCTCGGAGAAGATGATGTCGCCCATCAGGTGGCCGACCATGTACTTCTCGTACGGGTTCTTGCCACCCCCGCCCGGGCCGGACTTGAAGACGGCCTTCACGGACGCCACGCGGGCTCCCCGGCGACGGCCGGCCCCGAAAACGTGATGCGTCCCCCGTCCGCGTCCACGCGAACCGTCAGGCCGAGCGGGAGCGTGCGCGTCCGAGCCAGGTGCCCCGCGGGGAAACCGGACACGACGGGAAACGGAGATCCCGCGAAGTAGTCGCGCAACCACGCGCCGACGGTCTCAGGAGACTCGCCGCCGCGCTCGCCGGGCGAAATCGAGCCGATGACCATGGCTTGCAGTCCATCGAATGTACCTGACCGCTCCAGCTGGGTCAACATTCGGTCCAGCCGGTATGTGTCCTCGGCCACATCCTCCCAGAAGAGGACCGCCCCGCGGCCCTCGACGGCCTCGGGCGTGCCGCACAGGGTCGCGAGGAGCGAGAGGCACCCCCCCGCCAGGGGCCCCTCCCCGGTCCCGCCCGCCTGGATGTCGGGCTCCCCGAGCCGGTGGGGCTCCGGCGTCGCGCCCGCCAGGACGGCCTCCCAGTCGAGACCTTCCTCCTCTGCCATCGAAACCGCAACCATGGGCCCGTAGAAAGACGCAAGGCCGCATCGCCGGGCGAGAAAGGCGAAGAGGGCCGTCACGTCCGAACCGCCGAGGTGGATTCGCGGGCGCGCGCGGATCTCTTCCGGGTCGAGATGGGCCAGCGTCCGCGACGCGCCGTAGCCGCCGCGGGCAAAGAAGATCGCGTCGACGGCCGGATCGGCGAGCAGCCCGCGGTAGCCCTCGGCGCGCTCCGCGTCCGACCCGGCGAGAAAACCGCGGCGCGAGCCGGCGTTTCCGGCGAGCACGACGCGGTAGCCCCTCCGCTCGAGCGACCGGACGCCGGCGGACAGGCGATCGGGCTCGACCGGGCCCGAGATCGCGGCGACCCCGATGGTGCCGCCGGGTGCGAGCCGCGGCGGCCGTGTCAGTGGCGTCATGGAGAACCAAAGAGCCCCGAGCGGGCCTGTAAGCCGAATCCTGTCCCCCGGTTTCCCGGGGCCGCGATCATTCCTCTGGGCCCGAGGTCGCCCTCGGGCTCGAGCAGCCGACCCGGAGGCAGCTCACGATGAGTGAGGCGGGACGGGCACCCGCTGCCTCCCTATTTGGCCTTGCTCCGCATGGGGTTTGCCGTGCCTCCACCGTTGCCGGCAGAGCGGTGCGCTCTTACCGCACCGTTTCACCCTTGCCGTCCTTTCGGAAGGCGGTTTGTTTTCTGTGGCACTTTCCTTCGCGTCGCCGCGACCGGGGGTTACCCGGCATGCCGCCCGTATGGAGTTCGGACTTTCCTCTCCGATTTCTCGGAGCGATCACGTGGCCCGCTCGGAGCCATGTGGAGATTAACACGGGGTCAGGGCTGAGTTCGTCGCATTAGAGGCCGCGTGCCCGGCAGCGCCCTGGCCCCGTCTCCATATTTGGAGAGATCGCCGCTATATCGAGACGTCCCGGCAGTGCCCTGACCCATCTCCTCAGTTGGAGAGGTCGCGCACGGTATCGAGACTTCGCCGCCTTCGCCCCAAAATTCACTCCCTGTTCTTTTCATCGCCGAAATACCTGAGCCAATCGTCGACATCCACCTTCCCCGCGACTTCTCGACTGCCGCCTGCGGTCCTCTCCCCGCGTCCGAACCGCGAGAAGAACTCATCGGGCGCGCACACCTTCCCTCCGGCATCGCGCACCCGGTTCGCGAGCCCCCGATCCGCCGTGACGACGATCGTCTCCGCCGGAGCCCGCGAGCGTTCGAGCTCGCACACGATCGCATCGTCCGCGCTGCAGCCGGAGGCCACGCGGACGGCGAGGCTCCCGAACGACGTCGGCCGCTGTCCCACGGGGCCGTCGAAGAAGATCGTCGCCCGCGCCCGGGTCTGCCGGAGGCGCCCGGCGATTTCGCCGATCAGCGCCGCCCGGTCCTCCGGGGAGGGCCGCGCGGTGCGCCGAACCGACCCGATCAGGTTGTTGCCGTCGAGCAGGTAGGGCATGGTTGGGATGCGCTTTTCGGAGAGGGCGTCAGGACTCGCGCAGCCGGCGGCGGGGATGCTTGAGTCGGAAGAAGAGAACGGCGAGGCCGTGGAGCACGCGCTTGCGGTCCAGGATCAGGAGGAACACGAGGGCGCCCACCAGGATCGAGGTGAACCACGGTACGAAGAAGACGAGCGCGCCGATCGCGAGCGCCAGGGCGTCCTCTGCCAGCGAGAGGGCCAACTGCGCCATGCCCCGCGTCGCGGCGGTGGACGTCAAGCGGGTCGTGGACTTGACGAGGTGCGTCGCGAGGGTCGCCGCCGCCCCCGCGACGGCAAGGGCGGCGCGCGCGGCCGGCGAGGTATCGGGCACGGCCGCCAGCGTCAACAGGGCGCCGACGGCCGGCCGCAGCAGCGTCTGCACCAGGTTCCAGAGGTGGTCCACGATCGGGATCTTGTCGGCGACGAATTCGGCGAGGAAGAGGACGAGCGCGGCCGTCACCGCGAAGTGGCTCGAGAGAAGCGCCGCCGTCGGGCCGGGGAACTCCTGTGGAAGGACGAGAAAGAGGCCGTTGAAGAGCAGCAGGATCGCCCAGGCATTCAACCCGGCGGCGGCGGACAGGCCGAGGCCCGTGAGGATTGCGGTCAACCGCGATGCCGGAACAGGCGCGAGAGCAGGCTCGACGGCTGGGCCGGTTGAGCCGGCTCGGCGGGGGGCGCCGGAGCCCCCTCGCTTCCGGCGGCGTCCGCCCCGGGGGTCGGCGCCGGCATCGCGGCCTGCGCGTCGATGGTGCGCTGCAGGATCTCCTCGTTCTCGGGAGACGGATCGAGGGACACCGCGCGTCGGGCGAAGGGCTCGGCCTCGTGCGGGCGCTTGTGGTCGAGCAGCGCGCGCGCCGCTTCCAGGGAGAAGGCCACGCGGCGGCTGTCGAGGCGGGCCGCTTCCTTGAGGTTGGAGAGGCCCTGATCGATCCAATTCGGGTTCTTGAGCTCGACCTGGGACAGCACGTACCGGAACTCGGCATTGTCCGGAATGAAGCGAACCGCCTCGCGCAACATCTCGACCGCCGGGTGGTAGTCCCGGTCCTCGATGAGTTGCTTCGCGCGGCGGAAGTTCTGCATCGCCTGTTTCTTTCGCGTCTCGGGATCCGACTCGGCCGTGAGCACCTGCGCAGGCGCGGCGTCGAGGCTCTGATCGTAGAGGGCGCGTTTGTCGGCGTCGGAGAGCGTCTCGTAGGCCTTCTTCATCCGCTCGAAGACGGCGGTCAACTCCTTTTCGAAGCGGGCCAGGTCCTCGCGGTGGCGCAGGTCCGGATGGAAGAGCCGGCTGCGCTCGAAGTAGGCCTCCGCGACCTTTTCCGACGGGGCCTCACGCACGACGCCGAGCAGCTCGTAGTGCGTCAACCAGTCGATGCGGCGGTAGGTGTTCTTCACGAGCTCCGCGTGCCCCGGCGAGCGCTCCGCGGGCTCCGCCGAGACCTCGACGTTCAGCCCGTGGAACCCGCCCCGGCCGCTGACCGGGCGCTGTGCGCCGTCCTGTTTCCACTCGACGATGCCGCACGAGACGAGGGCGTAGAGGATCTTCGCCATCGCGGCCCGGGACGTGCCGGTAATCTTCAGCAGCGAATCCACGTCGAGGATGCCGTCGATGCGCGAGAGGAGGTACGCCTCCTGCGGAGCGAGCGGCAGATACTGGTAGCGCGACATCGGATCGGTGGCCAGGATCGGGACGCGGTGGCCGTCGCCGAGCCGTTCGCGAAAGGCGTCGCTCTCCGGCAAGCGCCGGATGCCCTCGACGATGATGGCTGCGGTCGAGAGCGTGAGAGCGACGTCCGGATCGAGCACGCCCGCCGAGGCCTGGTACTTGTACTCGCCGGTGTCCCACGCGAAGGTGGAAAAGACGATCTCCTCCACGAGGCGCCGCATCTCCGCGTCGAGCACGGTCCGAGAAACCAGGCCCCGCTCGACCAGGATCTTCCCCAGCCGCGCGCGCCCCTGCTTGGCGATGGTGTCCAGGGCCCAGTTCAGATCCGTGTCGGTGATCCAGCCGCGGCGTTTCAAGAAAGCGCCGATCCGCTGGCCCTCGCGGGAGGACGTCGCCGTCCGCAGCTCCCCCTTCTCGAAAAAGAGGTGGCGGGTCTCGTCGCCGTGGACGAGCGAGAGCGTGCCCTTGAGGCCCTCGAGGAAGATCCGGCGCAAGACCTGCGGCAGCGGCGTCTCCGACAGGGACCCGCGGAAACCGGCTGGCGGCGGTGGCGTGCTCATCGGCTCGTCAGGTCTGGCGTAACGACGTTTTCAGGGTAGCAGAAAGTCGTCTGCTCAGCGCACACCGGTCACCGCGGGGTGGTTTTTCGCGGTCGTGAAGAACCGCGGCGCCCCCGGGAGCGCGCGCCGCGCGGCCTCGATCGTCGCATAACGGCCCCACAGCACCCGGAAACACGTCCTCCCCTGGAACGAGGTCGTCAGGACCCACATCGTGCCCGCGTGGTCGTGCTGGAACGCATCGGCGAGCGATTCCACTTCGCAAACGAGCTCGAGCTGAATCGCGTAGCGCGTCTTGCGGTCGGCGGCGAGCCGCTTCGCGTCCCCTGCGGCGCGGTCGAGCCAGTGCTGGCGCGACGTGTTCCGGCCGGTCTCGGGCGCGACGGCGGGGACGGGGGCCGGGACCGGCTTCGTCGGAGCCGATTTCGTCGACGCTTGCCGGGGCGTCGGTCTGGTGCGCGCAACGACCGCTGCCGTTGGCAGTCTCGTGGGGAGCGCGCTCGCAGGGGCCGCCGTCGGCGGCGCCGGGGAGCTCGCCGGCACGCCGGGAGGCGCCGCGACAGCCGGGACCTCGGTCGCCGTCGCAGTCGGCGCGGCGGCCGCCGAACCTTCGGGCGCGGCCGCCGCGCCCCGGCTCCTGACCCACAGCACGGCTCCGACGGCCACCACCAGCGCCGCGAGGACCCAGAGCAGTGGCGACCCCCTGCGGCGATCGGGCGGCGGCTCGGGGGTCCCGGCGTCGGAAGTCGCATCGAGGGAACGGTCGACGCCGCTGCCTTCGGGTTCGCGCGGCTCGTCGAAGCCCCCGATGTCTGACGGGCGGGGCTCGCCGGCGAGGGCCGCCGACTCGAGATCCGGTTCCAGAGAGGGACGACCGGAAAACGACGCGTCCGTCATCGGCGACTCCGCGGGCGCGGGTTCTCGCTCAAAGTCCTCGCCGAGCTCCCACTCGGCGCGCTCCTTCTCGACGGGGACGGCCTCGTCCAGGTCGCTCTCGAACTCGTCGGCCTCGTCGGAGGATTCTTCTTCGGCTTCTTCGTCTTCCGTGTCCTCGCCGTCGGCGGTCCGGGCCGCGTCCCTTGGATCGGTCTCGGGAGGCTCGTCGTAGCGCGCCTCGCGGGCCGCCTGCGCGGGTGCGAGGGAGGCCACCGTATTTCGCTCGGTCGCGGCGCCCCCCGCGGCGAAGGAGGGGTGCACGAGCCCGAGCGTGACCAGCGCGGCGAGGAGCTTCTCGACGGAGAACGCCTCGGCCGGAGCCTCGCTCGCAATCTGCTCGGCGCTCGAGGTCCCGTCGATCAGGCGGACGACCGATTCGGCGTCCGCCGTCAGGCCGAAGGTCGCGAACTCGGCGTCGAACTGCGGCGCGCGAGCCAGGGGCACGTCCGCGCCGCCCAGATATTTCAGGACGAGGCTGCGGTCCCGCGACCGCAGGAAGAGCTCGAGGACCAGGCGCGGGATGGGAAGCCGGGGCTCTGTCCCCTCGCGCTCGGCCTCCGTCGTCCGGAAGAAGAAGTACTCGCCCTCGAGCCACGCCAGCAGGTCCGAGAGGATCTCGACCGCCCGGATCTTCTCGCCCCACCGGTACTCGCGCCGCGTGAGGACGCCGGCCTGAAGCGCGAGCAGCGCCCGGTCCGCGCCCTCCGGCGCCGCGAGGCGCTCGAGGGTGCGCGTGTCGAGCTTGCCGGCCCGCACCAGGATCGCGGCCGTCTCGAACCGCGGATCCGAGGACGAGCTCGCCACGATCTCACCGCCCGCGATCTCGAACCCCGCGGTGGCCCCGGAACGCGAAAACTGCAGCGAGCCGCTCGCGCTCTCGCGCCAGAGCGCGACGAGGCAGGCCAGCAGGTCCACGCCGCGGACATCCCCTTCGTGTTCGAACTCTGTTCTCATGCACCCACCAGTTCTTCATCATGTGAGCCGAGGTACTCGGCCACGGCCTGCGCCGTCGTAGGACCCACCGCGGCGACGATGTCCTGCGGGTCGGCGCCGCGCAGCCCCTTGACCGAGCCGAATCGGCGCAGCAGAAGGCGTGCGCGAACGGGCCCGACGCCCGGGATCTCGGTCAGGCCGGTCTGGCGCATGCGCTTGCCGCGCCGCTGACGGTGCTTCGTGATGGCGAAGCGGTGCGCCTCGTCGCGCACCCGCTGGACCAGTTGCAGCGCGGGGTCCTTGCGCGACAGGCGGATCGGATCGGGCCGGCCCGGCGCCCAGATCTCCTCCTCGCGTTTGGCCAGGCCCACGACGGGCAGGTCGAGGCCCAACCGGTCGAGCGCCGTCAGCGCCGCCTGGAGCTGGCCCCGGCCCCCGTCGACGAGGACGAGATCGGGCATCGGCGCGCCCTCGGCCTGGAGGCGCCGGTATCTCCGGTCCACCGCTTCCGCCATGCTGCGGAAGTCGTCCGGCTCATGCAGCTGTTGCGACGCGATGTTGAAGAGACGGTAGTCCGCCTTGCGGGGCTTACCGTCCTCGAAGACGACCAGCGAGGCCACGCTGTCCGTTCCCTGAATGTGCGAGATGTCGAAGGCCTCGATGCGGTTGGGCGGAATCGCGAGCCCGATCGCGCGCCCGAGCCGTTCGACGGCGACGATCTCGTCGCCCCCCGTGCGGCGGAAACGCACCCGATGGCGCTCTCGGGCATTGACCTCGGCCATCCGCACCCGCTCGGCCGCGGCCCCGCGCTGGGGCGTCCGGACGGCGACCTTCGCGCCGCGGCGGGCCGCGACGTAGTCCTCGAGGAGCGACGCATCGGCGATCGCGACCGGGAGGTGGACCTCGTTCGGGAGAAACGGATTCGCGTCGTAGAACTGGGGAAGGAAGGCCTCGAGAAAAGCCGCCGGATCGAGCTCCTGCGCCTTTTCGAAGAAGAAGTCCCTCCGGTCCTGGAGGGCGCCCCCCCGCACGACGAGAACGCAGATCGCGACGTCCTGGCCCGCTTCGAAGAACCCGAAGACGTCGACGTTCTCGCCCTTCATCGACTGAACCACCTGCCGCTCGGCCACGTCGCGAACGGTCCGGAGGGCGTCGCGGTAGGCGGCCGCCATTTCGAAGTTCTCGGCCCGCGACGCCTCCTGCATCTTCTCGGTCAGGCTCGCCTCGAGCTCCCGGTTGCGCCCCTCGAGGAAGAGGACCACGTCGGCCACGGCCCCCGCGTAGGCCTCCCGCGTCGTCAACCCGGCCACGCAGGGCCCGAGGCAGGCGTGGAGGTCGTAATAGAGACACGGCCGGGGCAGCTTGCCGTCGATCTCGAGCGTGCAGGTCCGGATCTGGAAGTGGCGCGTGATCATCCGCATGATCCGCCGGGCCAGCCCTCCCCAGAAGGGCCCGTAGTAAGAGTGCCCGTCCTCCTGGACCCGGCGCGTGACGAGAGCCCGCGGCCAGGCCTCCCCGGTCGTGATCTTGATGTAGGGATAGGTCTTGTCGTCGCGGAGGCAGACGTTGTAACGGGGTCGGTGCTTCTTGATGAGGGTGTTTTCGAGCAGGAGGGCCTCGAGCTCCGTCCGCGTCGAGATGGTCTCGACCTCGCGGTGCAGGCGGCGCAGAGCCTCCTCCTTGGCGCCCCCGGCGTTGGCGTTGAAATAGGAGGCGACACGCTTCCGGAGCGACAGGGCCTTCCCGACGTAGAGGATCTTGCCCCTGTCGCCGCGGAAGAGATAAACGCCCGGGGAATCCGGCAGATTCTCCGGTCCGCGGCGAGACTCGACCACGGCGTCAGTGTAACCCGAGCGGCGCGCGCGAGGGAGCCCGAAGGCGGCAGTATGATGACCGCATGCCGATGTACGAGTGCCCGTACTGCTACACCCCGGTCGAACCCGGCACTCCGGTCTGCCCGAAATGCAACCGGGAGCTCGAGCGCTGGCAGACGGGTTTCTACACCCGCCAGCGGCCCCTCCCGACGCGCTCGCGCACGGCGGTCTGGGCCGCGGCGATCGCTGCTCTCCTTCTCGTCCTCGCCGGGCTCGCCCGGGCCTGCCGCTGGATATGAAACGCACGGCGTTTGCGGCCGCCGTTCTCCTGACGGCCTTCGCCGCGGCCGCCGCCGCGCAGCTGGTTCCCCTCGCCCGGTGTCATGCCGCCTTCCCCTGCTCCGCGCCCTACGGCCTGCGGCCGGCCGACGCCGTTTCGAACCTGCCGGATGCCGCCGTCGGCAGCAGCCTCATCGGGATCGGCGTCGGGCTGGACAACGGCTTCAAACCGCGACTCGCGGCTCCGGCCGCGTCCGAGGACCCGGCCGAGAGCGCCGCGCGGATGTTCGTGCACCGCAACCCGCTCCGGACCAGGACGCCCACGCCCGCTGCGGCCCCGCCCCCCGCGCCGACCCCTGCGGCTCGCTAGGTCCGGAAGATCTCCAGCTCCTTGAGTCCTCGGATCTCATCGCGCAGGGCCGCCGCCTTCTCGAAGTCGAGCTCCTTGGCCGCCGCCTTCATCTGCTTTTCGAGGTCCGCGATGCGGCGGCGCAGCGAGTCGGCGTCCGGCAGGTCGGGGCGCGCGGCCGCGGCCACCTCGTAGTAATCCAGGTTGGACATCCGGACCAGGGGCGAGTTCACCTGCTTGACGATGGAGGCCGGGACGATCCCGTGCTCCTCGTTGTACGCCTCCTGGATCGCGCGGCGGCGCAGGGTCTCGCTCATCGCCCGGCGCATCGAGTCCGTCTCGGCATCGGCGTAGAAGATCACGCGGCCGCGCAGGTTGCGCGCGGCGCGTCCCGCCGTCTGGATGAGGGAGGTCTCGCTGCGGAGGAACCCCTCCTTGTCGGCGTCGAGGATCGCCACGACCGCGACCTCCGGAAGATCGAGACCCTCGCGCAGGAGGTTGATCCCAATCAGGCAGTCGAAGACGCCCCGCCGGAAGTCCGAGAGGATGGTCACGCGATCCATGACTTCGATGTCGGAGTGCAGGTAGCGGCACCGCACGCCCACCTCGGCGAAGTAGTTCGTCAGCTCCTCGGCCATGCGCTTGGTCAGCGTCGTCACGAGGACCCGATCGCCGTCGGCCGCCGCGGACCGCACGACCGCGAGCAGGTCGTCCACCTGGCCCTTGACCGGGCGGATCTCGATCGCGGGATCCACGAGTCCGGTCGGCCGGATGACCTGCTCGACGATCTCTCCCCCGGCCCGCTCGAGCTCCTCGGGCGCGGGCGTGGCGCTGACCGCGATCACCTGGTTGAGCCGTTCACGAAACTCGACGTAGGTCAGGGGCCGGTTGTCGAGGGCCGATGGGAGGCGGAACCCATAGTCCACCAGGACCTGCTTGCGCGAGCGGTCGCCGTGGTACATCCCGCGGACCTGCGGGAGCGTGACGTGCGACTCGTCCACGACGAGCAGGAAGTCGCGGGGAAAGTAATCGATGAGCGTGGGCGGGGGCTCGCCGGCAGCGCGCCCCGACAGGTGGCGGGAGTAGTTCTCGACACCGTTGCAGTAGCCGAGCTCCTTCATCATCTCGAGGTCGAACATCGTGCGCTGGTGGAGCCTCTGGGCCTCGAGGAGCTTGCCCTCCTTCGTCAGCTCGGCCAGCCTCTCGTCGAGCTCGATCCGAATGGTCCCGATGGCGCGCTCGAGCGTCTCCCGGGGCGTCGCGTAGAAGGTTCGCGGATACAGCGCCAGGCGGTCCACGCGCTGGAGGGCGGTGCCTCGGATCGGGTCCGTCTTCGTGATCTTTTCGATCTCGTCGCCGAAGAACTCGACCCGCACGGCGGTGTCCTCGTAGGCCGGCTGGATCTCGAGGACGTCTCCGCGAACGCGGAAATTGCCGCGCGCGAGGTCGAGGTTGGTGCGCTCGTACTGCATCTCGATCAGGCGCTTCAGGAGCGCCGGCATCCCCTGCGCGTCGCCGACCTGGAGGTAGGCGAGCATGTCGTAGTACGAGTCGGGCGCGCCGAGGCCGTAGATGCACGAGACC
>DATMNJ010000173.1:0-3553 GCA_035569175.1 Thermoanaerobaculia bacterium
AGATGCCGCGATCCCTCGTGCCGGCAAGGCGCGTGCCCGTCCGCCAGAGCGCGCAGGCGATCACGAAGAGGGGCAGCGGCCGCACCATCGGCGGCAGGAGGGACAGGGGCGCCTCGAGAAAGGGGGGCGGGCGCAGGCACGCCAGCGCGACCAGGGTCAGGGCCAGAGCGGCCGCGGCCGTCATCGCCGTCGCGGCGCGCGTTCCCCCGGCCCGCGCGGCGTAGGCGAGCAGCGCGAGCCCGCCAGCCACCACGAGAAGCAGCAGAAGGGCAATCGCGAGCTCGGACAGTCGTAGCGCCGGCCGGTCGAGCCCCGCGAAGGAGAGGTAGACGTTGCGAAACTCCTGCGGCACCGACAGAAAGGCGAGCCAGCCCTCCTGCCGCAGCGTCGCCAGGGGTGTTGCGCGGGAGAGGATGGCATAGACGGCCGCGGCCGCCGCGACCGCAGCTCCGGCGGCACGAAGCAGGGAAGGCGCGAAGCGGGCGCCCCGCTCCCGGGCGACCGGGGTGATCACGACGAGTGCGGCCGCGGCCAGGCCGATCTCGGGACGGCTCGTGAGGGCCGCAAAGAGCCAGAAGGCGACGGAGACCGCCCCGTCGGCCTCCGGCCGCGACGCCGAGACCAACGCCCAGGTCGCCGCGGCAACCGCAAGCGACGTGTCCAGGCTGTAAGGGAAGAGGTGGCACCCGCCCGGCCAGAGAAAGAACCCGATCGCGACCGCGAGGCTGACCGCCAGGGCGGCCCGTCCGGCCGGCAGGGCCCGGAACGCGAGCCGCCGGAGAGCCTCGACGTGCAGAAGCGCCACCGCGGCCGAAAGCAGGATGCGCGCCGGCAGCGATTGCGGCGCGGCCCGTTCGACACCGGCAGCGACGTAGGGAGCCAGCGGCCCGTAGTAGAAGCGGACGTCGCGGTAGAGCCGTTCGCCTTGCGCCACGCGGCTGGGGACCATCAGTTCGCGGCCGGCGTCCACCCAGGGTTCGATCCAGCGCTGCCAGGAGACGAGGGTCAGAAAGGCGAAGACGATCCAGGGGAGGGCCGCGAGCAGCAGGGAGAGTCCGTGATTCGAGGTTGGAGATTCGCGATTCGGCCGGTCGCGGGCCGTTCGACTCAAATCACCAATCACGAATCACCGATCACGTAGCATACCTCCCGTGCAGGAGAAGATGGCGACGCGAAACCCGCTCGCGCGGGCTCTCGCCTCGATGGCGTCGCGTCTGTGGTTTCCCGCGACCCTCGCCTTCACACGGAATCTCCCGCGAGGGTTCATGCACCGCGGCGGCCGCGCTCTGGCCTCCGTCTACTACCGCCTCCGGCCCAAGTACCTGCTGGCGGCCCGCCAGAACCTCGCGATCATCCTCGGTGTCCCTTCGGACTCGCCCGAGGTCCGGCGCCTGGCCTTCGAGATGGTGGTGTCGCACTTCACCGCCTGGGTCGACTTTCTGCATTTCGCGACGCGCCCTCCGGAGGAGGCGGCGCGCCTGATCGAAGGCGTCATCGGCTATTCGAACATCGTCGAGGGCCGGCTCGCCGGCAAGGGCGTGCTCCTTCTGACGGCCCACCTCGGCAACTGGGAAGTCGGCGGCCTGATGCTCGCCCGCGTCAACCAGCCGATCCACGTCGTCCTGGTGCCCGACATCTTTCCCGGGGTCGAACGCGAGCGCCGCCGGCTCCACCAGCGCTGCGGTGTGAAGGAGATTCGCGTGGACCGCAGCTTCGTGCCCACGCTCGCGGTCCTGAGGGCCCTCGGCGAGAACGGGATCGTGGCCATGCAGGGGGATCGAGATTTCGACAACACCGGCGTCGCCGCGCCCTTCTTCGGGCGCGAGGCCTTCTTCCCGCGGGGGCCCTTTCGCGTCGCGATGGCCTCCGGCGCGACTGTCCTGCCGGCCTTCATCATGCGTCTTCCGGACGGGCGCTACCGCGCGATCGTCGAGGGCCCGCTGCCGATCGAGACGGCGGGGGATCGGGACTCGGCCGTGCGCCTCAACATCGAGCGGTACGTCGCGATCCTCGAGCGCTACGTGCGCGCCGCCCCGGACCAGTGGTACTGCTTTTTTCCGTTTTGGGACGATCCGTCCCGCAAGAAACCGTAGGACGGCCCGCGCGCCCTAGCGGGGGCGGCGCGCCGAGACGGCCGCCACGAAGAAGGCGTCGTAGTGCCTGGCGAGCTCCTCGACGTCGGGGAGGATCCGTGGCTCTTCGAAGCCGGCGGCCTCGAAGGCGCGCCGCCAGTTCTCCGGCGTGAGGAATCCGTGGTTCGGCCGCGTCGCGGGGTCGGTGGCGACGCCGGTGAAGTTCTCGAGGAAGTTGAACACGAACTCGACGTAGATCGGCTGACCGGCGAAGGGGCGCACGCACTCGGAAAAAACGGCCATGCCGCCGGGCCGGAGCGTCTCGCGGATCCGGCCTAAAGTCGCGGACAGGTCCCGCGCGATGTGAACCGTGTTGACGGCATAGACGATGTCGGCCGTGCCCGCGGCGACGCCCTGGGCGGCGAAATCCGAGTTCATGTCGAGCCTGCCGAACTCGATCGGAAGCCCCGGGAACCGAGCCCGGATCGAGCGCTCCGCCCGCCGCAGGAACGTCGGGACGATTTCGGTGAAGACGTAGCGGCCGATCCGACGCAGCGTTCCGTCGTGGGCGAGGCGCTCGCCGAGGGCGAGCGCGGCCGAGCCCGAGCCGCCGCCGATCTCGACGACCGTGGCCGGGCGGGTCGCGGGCAGCGCGCGCGCCACGGCCTCGGCGCCGAGGCGATTGTTGATCTGGTACAGGAGGTTGTCATTGGAGAAGTAGTCGAACCAGAGAGACAGGCGTGCGGGCGCGAACAGGATCTCCTCGCCGGTCTTCTCGCCGAGCAGGAACGCGGGCACGTGCTCGGCCATCGCCCGCACGACCGCGAAGGCCGGCAGCGAACGCGGATCGAGGGCCCGTGCCCGCGCCTCCGCGCGGTCGGGGTCGCCGGGAGGCAGCGGCCCCCGCGCGCGGTACCGCGGATCGGAGGCCTGGCCGTCGGCGTCGAGGTAGTCCGCCGCCGCCAGCTTGGCGAAGAACCAGCGCAGCGGGACCTCCGCGCGGGCGGAGAATCCCCGCCCCCGGACGAGCTCGCGAGCCGTGGTCCCGGTTGCCAGTTCCTCGGCCAGGCCGAGGTCGTGGACGAGGCGGAGCACTAACTCGATCGTGAAGCGGTCGAAGTGTTCGGCGCAGAGAATGAACTCGTGGGAAAAGAGAGCACGGATCGCGGGATCGTCGATGCGCGCGAGCAGCGTCTCGAGGTCCTCGGTTCGTTCCGTCACTCCGCGGATTCTAGTGCTCCGGGGCGGGGCGTCGGGCTACACTGTCCCTTCGACGCATGAAGGTCCTCTCGACGGCGCTCGCCGCGCTCGCACTCGCCGGGGCTGCGCTCGCCGCGGCGCCGGTCCCGGGCCGGATCGTCATCCTCGGGTTCGACGGCGTGGATGCCCACATCGTCGAGGAGATGCTGGCCAGGGGCGAGCTGCCGAATCTCGCCGCGCTCAGGGCTCGCGGCGGCTATGCGCCGCTGACTCCGACCATT
>DATMNJ010000174.1:0-4084 GCA_035569175.1 Thermoanaerobaculia bacterium
CCAGAAGAACGGCGTCAAGCTGACGTACCTGCCCTTCATCTTCCGGGCCGCGATTCAGAGCCTGCGCCAGTTCCCGCAGGTCAACGCCTCGATCGACGGCGAGAACGTCGTGTACCACAAGGACATCCACCTCGGAATGGCCGTCGCCCTCGACTGGGGTCTGATCGTACCGGTCATCAAGAACGCCGACGAAAAGTCGATCCTCGGCCTCGCCCGCGCCACGCAGGACCTCGCCGAGCGGGCCCGTACGAAGCGCCTGAAGCCCGAGGAGATCCAGGGCGGCACGTTCACGGTCACCAACCCGGGGGTCTTCGGCTCGCTCTTCGGCACGCCGATCATCCCGCAGCCGCAGGTCGCGATCCTCGGCGTCGGCACGATCGAGAAGCGGCCCGTCGTCGTCACGGACGAAGAGGGGCAGGACGCCCTCGGGATCCGCACGGTCGGTTACCTCGCGCTGTCCTTCGACCACCGGCTGATCGACGGCGCGGACGCGGACAAGTTCATGGCAAGCGTCAAGGCGACGCTCGAGTCCGGAGAGTTCGACCTCGGATAGCCCGCCGCCGGTCCCCCGCCTCGGGCGGAAGGCCTGTCTCGCGATCTTTCTGGCGGCCTTCGCCATCCGGGCGGCGCTCGTCGTCGCAACCGGGCCTTCGACGTCGACCTTCGCGGACGCTCCGGCGTACCAGCTGGGCGCCAGGGCCCTGTCCGAGACCGGGAGCTATCCGCTGCGGACGGACACGTACCTCTTTCGCCCGCCGGGCTACCCGGTTTTTCTCGCGGCCGCGACGCTCGGCCACCCGGAGCGCGTCGCGGTCGCACGCGTGGCCAACGCCGCCGTAGGAGCCCTCGGCGCGGTCCTGCTGGCGGCGCTCTCGGCGCGTCTCTTCCGGCGGCGCGGCCTCGCGATCGCAACGGGAGTGCTCGCGGCCGTCCAGCCCACGCTGGTACGCATCGCCTCGCAGATTCAGTCCGAGCCGCTCTTCGTCGCGCTGCTGCTGTCCGCCGGCTATCTCCTGCTCGCCGCGACGGACCGCCCGTCGTCGAACCTCGCCGTCCTCGCGGGCGTCTTCCTCGCGCTGGCCGCGCTGACGCGCTCGTCGGCCCTCGCGCTCTCGCCCCTGCTCCTGGCGCCCCTCTTCGACCGGCGTCACCCGCGCCGGGCCAACGCCCACATCGCGTTTTCGGCGCTTCTCGGCTTCGGCGCGGCCCTGGCTCCGTGGACCCTGCGCAACGCCCTCGTCTTCCGCGAGCTCATCGTCGTCAACGACGGAGCGGGCTACGTCTTCTACGGCCGCAACTCCGACGCGGCGATGGGGCTCGACCGGGCGCGCGACCGCGCCGAGCTCGACCGCGCCGTGGCGGCGCTCGAGGCCGCGCGCCTGGCACGCATCACGGCACTGCCCGAGGCGGTGCGCGACTCGCCGGGACGGCTCTCGCGCGCACTGGCGCGCGCCGCCCTGGACGAGCGCCGCGCCGACATGGCGGGAACCGCGCGGCTGCTGTCGTGGAAGATCTGGGACTGGCTGCGGCCGTATCCGGACCCGCGCTTCTGGCCGCGACGGGTCGTCCTCGCGGCCGGAGCCTGGTTCTCGGCGCTGTTCGTTCTCGCGGCCGTCGGCTTCGTTCGCGCCGACCGCGCGGGCGCGTCCGCGTTCTGCCTCGCGTTTCTCGCGATCACGATGCTCCTGCACGTCGTCCTCGAGACGAACTGGAGGTACCGAACCGCCAACTGGGATCCGGTCGTGCTCCTCTACGCCGCCTTCGGCGCCGCGACGCTCGTCGCTCCGCGGGGCGTGGCCGAGCGGCCTCCGGCATGATCGGTGAGGCGGTCCGGCGCGCCAGGAACGTGGCGTACAGGCTGGCCAGCCCCGCCGATGGCCTCTGGCGCCGGGTGACGGGGCGCCCGATCCTGCCGCCCCTCTGGCTGCGCCGTCACACCGGCGCGGTCGGGCGTTTCGAGAGCGCCGCGACGCAGACGGCCGAGTTCCTCGACGGCCTCGGCCTCGTCGAGCCGGGATACTGCGTCCTCGACATCGGGTGCGGCGCAGGGGCGATGGTGGCCGAATTCACGCGGCGCATCGGCCCGGCGGGGCGATACGTCGGCTTCGACGTCCACGCGCCCTCGATCTCCTGGTGCCGCGAGCGGTACGGCGCCGACCCGCGGCTCACGTTCGAGCTGGCCGGAGTCTCTTCGGCGTACGGCTCGCGCTCGGGACCGCCCGCGGCCAGTTACCGCTTCCCGATCGACGACGCGCGGGCCGACCTCGTACTCGCCAAGTCCGTCTTCACGCACCTGCTGCCCGAGGACGCCGCGCATTACCTCTCGGAAATCCGCCGCTCGCTCCGGCCTGGCCGCACCGCCGTCGTGACCGCGTTTCTCTTCGACCCTTCGGGCCCCTCTCTCGAGGGAGTGCGGCGCGCCTTCCCCTGGGACGAGCGCGCCGGACTCGTGCGCTGGCGTTTGCGGTCCCGCCCGACGGCGGCCGTCGCCTATGCGAAGCCTTTCTTCGAGACCCTCCTCGCCCGGGCCGGCCTGCGGCTGGCGTGGATGTCGCCCGGGTACTTCCCCGGCGCGGACCGCCTGGCCGGGCAGGACACGCTGCTCGTCGGGCACTGAACGATAGACTGCCCGATCATGGAAGCCCTCGCCGACCGCCGCCCGGCCGAGCCGCTCGTGGCCGAGTGGCTGGGACGCATGTCCTACGACGCCGCCCTCTCTCTCCAGGTCGAAACGGCCGCGCGCGTGGCGGCCGGCGGCCCGGAGCGGCTCTTCCTGCTCGAGCACGAGCCGGTCTTCACCCTCGGACGAAACGCGAGCGCCGCCGACATCCTGTTTCCGCCCGAGCGGTGCCGGGAGCTCGGCGTCTCGGTCCGCGAGTCCAACCGGGGCGGGAAGGTGACGTACCACGGCCCCGGACAGCTGGTCGGATACCCCGTTCTCAATCTCTCGCCCGGCCGGCGCGACGTGAAACGCTACGTGACCGACCTCGAAGAGGTCTTGATCCGTACCCTCGGCGGACTCGGAATCCGCGCCGAGCGCTCCGACCGCAAGGAGCGGGTCACCTCGGTATGGGTCGGCAACGACAAGATCGGGGCGATCGGAGTCCACATCGCGCGTTGGATCACGACGCACGGATTTGCGTTGAACGCGACCGACGAGCCGCTCCCTTTCTTTTCCGGCATCGTCCCTTGCGGCATCACCGACGGCGGCGTCACGACGGTCGAGCGCCTGGCCGGCCGGCGCATCGCGCCGTTCGAGCTCGTCGAGCCGGTGCTCGAATACTTCGGCGCGGTGTTTGGCCGGGAGATAATCCGGGCGTGAAGACCGACCTGCCCGTGCACGACGCGCCGGCCCCGCCCCGCGCCTCGCGCCTCGAGAGGCCCGAATGGCTCAAGGTCCGGCTGAACACGACCGGGGAGTACGAAGAGGTCCGGGCGATGATGCGCCGCCTCTCGCTCGTGACCGTGTGCGAGGAGGCCCGCTGCCCCAACATCCACGAGTGCTGGGCGCGCGAGCGGACGGCCACCTTCATGCTGATGGGGGACGTCTGCACGCGGCACTGCGGTTTCTGCGCCGTCGGAAAGGGTCGGCCGGGCTCGCTCGACCCCGCGGAGCCCGAGCGCGTCGCCGAGGCCGCCGCGGAGCTTCGCCTCTCCCACGCGGTCGTGACGTCGGTCAACCGCGACGACCTGCCAGACGGCGGCGCCGCCCATTTTGCGGCGACGATCCGCGCGATCCGGCGGCGCAATCCCGCGTGCACGATCGAGGTCCTCATCCCCGACTTCCAGGGCGACGCCGCGGCCCTCGACGTCGTCCTCGCCCAGGCGCCCGAGATCCTGAACCACAACATGGAGACGATCGCCCGGCTCTACCGGCGCGTGCGTCCCGACGCCGGCTACGCGCAGTCGCTCGAGCTCATCTCCCGCGCCGCGCACCGCCGCGACCGGGACGGCCTCGCCCTCAAGACGAAGTCCGGGCTCATGGTCGGCCTCGGCGAGACCGAGGAGGAGGTCCTCGGCCTGCTCGCCGACCTGCGCGCGGCCGGCTGCGACATCGCGACGATCGGTCAGTACCTGCAACCGC
>DATMNJ010000175.1:0-2292 GCA_035569175.1 Thermoanaerobaculia bacterium
GTCCCTCCGCCCTGCTTGCGGCCGCTCAAGAGGCCCTCGGCACAATCGCGAAGTGAGGGCTCCCTCTCCCGAGGGGAGAGGGGTCTTATCTCGACGGCTGTGCCTCCTCGGCGAGCATTTCCGCCAGAGCGCGGATGGTGAGCGGCGAGCAGCCCTCGGCCTTGTTGTTGACGAGGACGAAGACGTCGCGGTTGAGCGTCGACCCCGCGCGGGCGAGCGCGACGACCTGGCGGCGCATCTCCGGATCCGGAGCGACGATGCGGTCGAAGGGAGCGAATTCTTCCCGGCGGTCGTTGTAGCGGGTGCCGGGAGCAAGCAGCAGCCGGATCACGGCAAAGGACGCCGTTTCGAGCCCAACGGCAGAGGCCTGCTCCTCCGGCATCGGCATCGCCGTGACGTAGTTGTAGACATGGGCGGCGCCGCGGGCCGAGAGCACGGCGCGGTACTCGAGCGTCAGGAGGGCCGGGTCGCGCAGCTCGACGGCGTAGCGCGCCGGCGGGAGAGCCTCGAGAAACCGATCCAGATCCTCGGCGAAGCGGGCGGGGCTGGGCGCCAGCGCCCTGGGGGCCGGAGGCATCTGGAGGATGAAGGGCCCCGTGTGCTCGCGGAAGACCTCGAGAAAAGGGCCAACCATCTCGTCCATGAAGCGCGACGCGTTCAGGAAGTCCGGGTTCAAACGCCGCTCGGGCTCGCCGCGCGGATTCGTGCGGACGGCGGCCATCACGGCTTCGGGCGCCTTGGGGCAGCAAGGAAAGCCGGGCGGGAGCTGTTCGGCGTAGCGCGACAAATCGGCGCCCGGGATCGGGCCGTAGAAACCGCGGTCGATCCCGACGGTTCGAAAAAGTGGATGACGTGCGTACTCGACGAGCCCATCGCGCGCAAGAACGGCTGTCGTCGTGCGGTGCGAATAGACGAGGCCCTTCCAGCCGGGGAAGCTCCAGGAGCTCGTGCCGAACCGGACGCCCGCGGGCAGGCGGGCCGCGAGGCCGGCCGCCTCGGCATGCTCCCTGGCGAGCTGCTCCGAGAGCGCGGGATCAGCACGACGCTCGCCCGGCGCTCCGAACAGATCGAGATGGTCCCGGCCCCCCCGTCGCATGGCTAGCCGCGCCTCGGCCGGGCGCCGCGGGAGGGGGCCTTGCGGCCGATCGTCTCGAGGAAGTACTTCTCGTGGAGAACCTCGACGGCTGCCATCTCGGAGAGCTCGGGCAGGAAGTGGTCGAGGCCGATCTCCTTCGCCCAGGCGGCGGCCGTGTCGTACTCCTCGACATTCCGCGTTTCGAGCCGGCCCGCGAAGAACATCGGCAGAAACCACCCGGTGAAACGGCAGAGAAAGGAGAGCGTGTGGCCGACGATGGCCGAGCGCAGCTCCCGGAGGGCGAGCGGCGCCGCGCCGAGCTCCGCCAGGAGCTTCCCGACCTTTTCCCGGTGAACCCACTCCTCGTTCTCGATCTTGCGGATCATCGCCGCCTGGACCGCGTCCTTGACCGACGCCGCGTGCCCCTGGTACGCGAGCGCCGCGGCTTTCTCGCCCGAATAGGCGAGCTGCAGGAGCCGCACGAGCTTGCGGCGCGTGGCCTCGCGGGTCTCACTCATCGAAGGGGTGTCGGCCTTTTCAGCAGCCTGCTAGCATCGCACAATGCCCCGATCGATGGCCCCCCCTCAGTCGGCCGCTGCGCGGACGACGCTCGTGCAGCGCTTTGCGGCCTTCGTCGCCGAACGGCACCCGTTCGCGCTGGCCCCGGCAATGGAAGCGTTCACGGTCGTATGCCGCAAGGACCGCGTGCGCGACCCGGGCCGCGATAGCGAAGCCATCGACGCCCTGCGCCAGCCGTTCTCCCGCGAGTTGAAGCGCGTCCTCGCGGGAGCGCCTCCCGATGGCCTGCCGGAGACGACGCCCGGCGTCTCCGTCGAGGATCGGCTCGCGCTGGCCACCGGGGAGCTCGCGCGGGACTGCGACGGATTCCTGCGCCGCGAATCGATTGCGGCCTCGCTGACGAAGGAGGAACGGATCGAAATCCTCCGAGGCATGGTCCTGACGCGGGCAACCGACAACCGCCTGAAGACGTTCTTCTCGGGCAGCGAGGTGCGCTACAAGGACGTTCCCTTCCAGGGCAAGGGCTTCCGCTCTCTCGGTCAGGAGGCCATCTACGCGGCGCCCCTCCGGCTCAAGCGCGGGCCCGCGTTCCGCGCTTCCGACGGCGCCTGGCGGGGCGACGTCGTCGCGCCATTGATCCGCGACCTCGGCGCCGCGCTGGCGATGCACCCCGAGGGCGGCACGGTGCGCATGGTGCT
>DATMNJ010000176.1:0-7512 GCA_035569175.1 Thermoanaerobaculia bacterium
GGACGCAACAAGCTCCTCGGAACGGTGGCTCGGATCCGCGTGTCGGGCCTGCTCGCGGAAGTCACGCTGGACGTCGCCGGACAGAAGCTGACGGCGATCATCACGAAGTCCGCCGTCACAGAGCTGCGCCTGAAACCGGGATCCCCTGCCTATGCCCTCATCAAGGCCACCGAGATGATGATCATCCGGGCCTGAAACCCGAAGAGGAGGATTTCCATGCGCAAGCTTCTCTCTCTCGTTCTGCTCGCCCCTCTCGCGGCGCTCCTGCTCGGCGCGGCCGACTCGAAGAACCCCGAGCTGCTGGTCTTCGGCGCCGCCAGCCTGACCGAATCGCTCCAGGATCTCGGCAAGGCCTACGAGGCAAAGACCGGGCAGAAGGTCGTCTTCTCCTTCGGCGCGTCGAGCGATCTCGCGCGCCAGATCCAGGCCGGCGCTCCGGCCGACGTGTTCTTCTCGGCCGACACGGCGAAGATGGACACGCTCGAGAAGGCCGGCCTGGTCAAGGCGGCGGACCGCCGCGAGTTCCTCTCGAACGCCCTCGTCGTCGTGGTCCCGTCGGCGTCGACGACGAAGATCGCCTCGGCCGAAGACCTCGCGGCGCTGCCGAAGATCGGACTGGCCGACCCGGCCTCCGTTCCGGCCGGGGTCTATACGAAAAAGTGGCTCACCGGACTCGGGCTCTGGGACAAGGTCGAGCCGAAGGTGGTCCCGATGCTCGACGTCCGCGCGGCGCTGGCCGCCGTCGAGACAGGGGCGGTTCCGGCCTCGGTCGTCTACCGCACCGACGCCGCCATCTCGAGGTCCGTGCGCATCGCCTACACCGTCGAAAACGGGCCCCCGATCCTGTATTCCGTGGCTCCGGTTGCCGCGTCGAAGAACCCGAAGGCGGCGGAGGCCTTCGTCGGTTTCCTCGCGGGAGCGGACGGCCGCGCCGAGTTCACCAAACGCGGGTTCCTGGTGCGCGACGCCAAGTAGCTTGGAAACCACCGATCTCTCGATCCTGTTTCTGACGCTTCGCGTCGCTGCGATCGCCACCCTCGTCATCCTGCCGTTCGGTATCTTCGCGGCGTGGGTCCTCGCGCGGCGCGACGGCGCGTGGCGCACGCTCGTCGAGACGGTCCTTTCGCTCCCGCTCGTCCTCCCGCCCACGGCGGTCGGCCTGCTTCTGCTCGAGGCCCTCCGGCGCTCGGGCCCGCTCGGCCGGCTGCTCGACCGGATGGGCGTCGAGGTGCTCTTCACGTGGAAGGCCGTGATCGTCGCGACCGCGGTGATGTCCTTTCCGCTGCTGGTCCGCCCCGCGCGCACGGCCTTCGAGGAGGTGGACCCGCGCCTGCTGGCGATGGCCCGCTCCCTCGGGAGCGGCCCGGTCTCCGTCTTCCGGCGGGTCGCGCTGCCCCTGGCCTGGCGGGGGATCCTCGCCGGAACCCTGCTCGCCTTCTCGCGGGCGCTGGGCGAGTTCGGCGCCACGATCATGATCGCCGGAAACATCCCGGGCCGCACGCAGACCATGGCCCTCGCGATCTTCCAGCGCACCCAGATCGGCCACGACGAGGCCGCTCTGCGGCTGGTGGGCGTGACGGTCGTGATCGCCTTCGCGATCGTGTGGACGACCGAGCTTCTGACGCGGCGCCGCACCCGCCGGACCGCCGCGTGATCGAGCTCGACGTCTCGCTGCCGCTCTCGCGCTTTCCGCTGCGGGTCGAGGCGCGCCTGTCCTCCGACACCGTCGCCGTCCTCGGCCCGTCGGGCTCGGGCAAGACCTCCCTGCTCGAGACGATCGCGGGGCTTCGCCCCAAGGCGGCGGGCCGCGTCGTCATCCACGAGGACGTCGTCCTCGACACGGCCGCCGGAATCTGCCTGCCGCCCGAGAAGCGCCGGATCGGGTACGTGCCGCAGGACACGTGCCTCTTTCCGCACCTCGACGTCCGCGACAACGTCCGCTTCGGGATGGCGAAGGCCGGGCGCGCCGGACTCTTCGACGAGTCGGTTTCGATCCTGGAGATCGATCCCCTGCTCGACCGTTTCCCGGCGACGCTCTCGGGCGGCGAGCGGCAGCGGGTCGCGCTCGCCCGCGCGATCGCGACGGAGCCGCGGCTGCTCCTGCTCGACGAGCCGCTCGCGGCCGTGGATCCGGAGCTGAAGGGGAAGATCCTTCCGTACCTCTTGAGCGTTCGAGACGCCCTCGAGATCCCGTTCCTCTACGTGACCCACAACGCCGGGGAGGCCCGCGCCGTCGCCGGCGAAGCGCTCGTCCTGCGGCAGGGCGCCGTCGTCTTCGCGGGAGCCCCCGATGAAGCGCTGCGCTCGATGTCGCTCGTCGATCCGGAAGCCCGCTTCGACAACATCCTGACGGGCACCCTCGGCGCCGCGCACGCGCCCGGCGAGACGGGGTCCCTGCGCGTGAACGAGGCGCGCTTCGCGGTCCCGGCGGAGGACGCCGCGCGGGACGGGAATCGGGCGGTGTTTTCGGTCGCGCCCGACGACGTCCTCGTCTCGACGCATCCGCTCGTCGGGATCTCGGCGCGCAACGTCCACCCCGGCCGCGTCATCTCGCTCGAGATTTCGGGCGCGACCGCGTGGGTTCGCGTCGCGGCGGCCGGGCTCGAGTGGACGTCCCGCCTGACCAAGTCCGCGGCCGACGAGCTCGCCCTCGCGCCCGGGCTCGAGGTGTGGATCGCCGTCAAGACGCACGGGTTTCGCCGCCTGCGGTGAGCGGCGGGCCGCCGAGCGGCCTCTAGCGTCCGGGTGAGGCTCGATGCGGGAGCGCCGCCACCCACTTCTCGATCGCCGCGCGGTCCTCGCCTTTCAGACGGCGGAGGATGCCGGCCTCGTGCGCGGTGACGACGGAGGGGTCGTCGAAGGGCAGCTTCTCGTAAAGCCGGCCGCCCGGCTCGTGGCAGGGGGCGCAGTGAGCGACGAGGATCGGCCGGACGGAGGTGACGAAGGGGTCCGGCGCGGCCGTGGGAGTCGGCGCGGGGACGGTCACGGCCGCCCGGGCGAGCGTCGCGCGGGGACTCTCCGGCCCCTCGGATCCGCACCCTCCGGCCGGAAGGAGCAATCCTCCCGCCGCGGCGAACCCCAGAAAACAAACTTCAAGCGGACGGACGCGCGCGGAGCGCGGCCGCGGCTCGCGGACCGTCCTCCGAAACCAACCCTTCGTCCTCAACGACATGCCGCCGGTGCGCGCAAGCGCGACCGCATCCCGGTTTCTGAACCACCCGTCCGGATTCTTGAGTTCGAGGGACCCGGCATATTCCGTAACTCCCTGTGTTTCCTTACGTATCACGGTCTGCGTCGTTGCAAAAAAGACGAAGGAGGCCAGGGATGAAGATCCGGACTCTCATCGTGGATGACGAGCCCCTCGCGCGCGAGTGGGTCCGCAACGGGCTCCAGGACGAGCCGGACCTCGAGATCATCGGGGAATGCGGCGACGGCTTCGAGGCCGTCAAGACGATCGCCGCCGAAAAACCGGACCTCGTCCTCCTCGACGTCCAGATGCCGGGCCTCGACGGCTTCGGCGTGCTCGCCAGCGTGGATGCCGGAGACCTTCCGGCCGTCATCTTCGTCACCGCCTTCGACCGGTACGCGCTCAAGGCGTTCGAGGCCCACGCCGTGGACTACCTGATGAAGCCCTTCTCGGCCGAGCGGCTGCACGAGGCCGTCGGGCGCGCGCGGGCCGAGATCGATCGCAGCTCCTCGACGGACCTGAAGGCCACGCTCCACGAGCTGCTCGAGGGCATCCAGCGCGAGCGCACGTACCCGGAGTGGCTGCTCATCAAGAAGGAAGAGCGCAGCGTCTTCCTGCGCGTCGAGGACATCGACTGGATCGAGTCGGCACGCAACAACGTGCGCCTACACGTGGCCAAGGACGTTTACGTGTACCACGAGACGACTTCGGGCATCGAGTCGCGCCTGGACCCGCGCCATTTCTTTCGCATCCACCGGTCCACGATCGTCAACATCGAGAGCATCCGCGAGATGCACCCGTGGTTCAACGGCGACTATGCCGTGACCCTCAAGGACGGCACGCGGCTGACCCTCTCGAGCACGTACCGTGACCGCCTCAAGGACTTCCGGAGACTCGCGGTCTAGCCGAGAGCGCATGCAAGCGGCGGTCGCGCGCGTTCGGGTCGGGACCGAGACGGCTCTCGAGCGCAGGGGGGCGCCGGCGAGCCTGGCCGCGCGGCCGGCGCGCAACGGCCCGGGATCCCCGGGGCCCAGACGATCGCGTGCAGGCGCCGCCGTACGGATCCTGCTCGTCTGGACCGGGGTCGCCTTCTTCATCGCCACGCAGCGCTACCTGCGCGGGCCCTCTCTGCAGCCGCGCCTGGCGCTGCCCTGGGGGCAATCGCTCGCCGCGAGTCTCGTCACGGCGTACATCTGGGCGCTCCTGACTCCCCCGGCCATGTTCGCCGCGCGGCGGTGGCGCCCGCGCAGGGGCGCCGCGATCCGCAACGGCCTTCTCCTCGCCGCCGCGGGAGCGGCGGCCGCGTTCGCGCACCTGATCGCCACGAATCTGTTCTGGCACGCCGCCGACCCGGCCGGCCGGGGTCCCGATTTTCTCTCGACCTTTCTGGCCACGCTCTCCTTCGGCGGCGCCGCGCGCCTGGCGACCTTCTTCGGCATCGCCGGCGTCACCTGGGGCCTCGACGACTTTCATACCTATCGTGAGAAGGAACTCCAGGCGTCCGAGCTCGAGCGGGAGCTCGTCGGAACGCAACTCGAGGCGTTGAAGCTGCGCCTCCATCCGCCGTTTCTCTTCAACACGCTCGCGACGATCCTGCCGCTCATCCGCACCGAGCCGCGGGCCGCCGCGCGCACGGTGGTCCAGCTCGGCGACATCCTGCGCCTCGCCCTTCACAACGATGCGACCGGCATGGTGCCCTTGAAGACGGAGCTCGAGTACATCCGCCTCTACCTCCAGATCGAGCAGACGCGCCTGCGCGACCGCCTCGAGGTCGTCTTCGCCGTCGAGCCCGAGGCCCTCGACGCCGCCGTGCCCAACCTCGTCCTCCTGCCGCTCTGCGAGAGCGCGATCGCCAACGGCGCGTCGGTCCGGCCGGGCCGCGCCCGCGTCGAGATCCGCGCCCGCCTCGACGGGGGCTCGATCCGCATCGACGTGAGCGAGGCGGCGGCCGACGCCGGGGCGCTCCCGGCGCCCGGGCCGATCGACGACTCCTTCGTGCGCAAGACGACGCTGCGGCTGGAGCTGCTGTACCCCGGCCGGCACGCGATCGTCCTCTCCGACATGCTGGAGAAGGGGCATGCCGTCACGCTGACGCTGCCGTATTCGCCCATCTCCGACGCCGCGCTGCCGGCCAAGGGCGCGGCGTGAGAGCCGATCGTGGGACGCCGGCGAGGGGCCGCAAGGCGGCGGCGCGCCTCTCGACGGCCGCCTGGATCGTCGGCGTCTGGACCCTGGTCGGCTTGTTCCGCGCGGCCGATCGGTACTTCAGCGATCCCTTCCAGCTGCGGCGGCTCGAGTTCGGAGTGTGGGAGGCGCTGGCGCAGTGCCTCCTCTCCGCTTACATCTGGGCGGCGTTCACGCCCGCCGTCGTCTGGATCGCCCGCCGATGCCTTCCCCGCAAGGCGAGCTGGGCGGCGCCGATCGGCGCGCTGTCCGCCGCGTCGCTCGTCCTCCCGGTCCTGCACTGCGCGGTCTACCAGCTCGTCTATCCCCTCCTGATGGGATTTCCGTGCGTCGTCTCGGTGCAGCTTGCGGCCCTGCCGCAGCTGCTCCCGCTGTTCTTCCCGACGCACTTCGTGACGTTCTGGGCAATCGTCGGCGCGACCTGGACCGTGACCTACGCGAACCTCTCGCGCGAGCGGGAGCTGCGCGCCTCGCAATTGAAGACGCGCCTGGCGAGCGCGCGCCTCCAAGCGCTCAAGATCCAGCTCCATCCGCACTTCCTCTTCAATACGCTCAACAGCATCCTGCCGCTCGTGTTTCGCGACGGCGAAGCAGCCTCGCGCACGGTCGTGCGCCTGGGGGACCTGCTGCGACTCTCGCTGCAGAACGAGACGAGCGACCTTCTGCCTCTGCGCAAGGAGATCGAGCTGTTGCAGGTCTACCTCGAGATCCAGCAGACGCGGTTCCAGGACCGGCTGACCGTCGCGCTGGACGTGGCGCCCGACGTCCGCGACGCCCTCGTGCCCAACCTCATCCTCCAGCCGCTGGTCGAGAACGCCATCAAGCACGGCATCGCCGCGCGGCCCGGCGCAGGCCGGGTCGAGGTGCGGGTCCGGAAAGAAGGCGACCGCCGCCTCTCGCTCGTCGTGCGCGACGACGGACCGGGCCCGCCCCAGGGCGGCCGGCGCGGCGGCGGCGAGGGCGTGGGCCTGCGCAACACACGCGACCGCCTCGAGCTACTCTTTGCCGACAACCACGCGTTCTCCTTCGAGGGCGCGCCCGGGCGCGGCTGCACCGTGTCGCTGAGCATTCCCCTCGCGTTCGCGCCTCCCGCGGCCTTCCCGCGAACTCCCGCCGAGCGCGCGGCGGCGGCCGCCCGGCGGCCCGCGACGCCGACCGGGGCGCGGCTGGCGCCGATCGCATGAGCACCACCCGTCGTTTCCGGCGGCTCCCGGCGGCAGCGCTCGCGTTGGCCCTGGCGACGGGATCCGCTCGGGCGGGCTCACCGCAACCGCCCTACGGCCGCGCGATCGAGCAGTCCCGCGCGATGCTCGACGAGGTCCTCCAGCTCTACCCCGGCACGGCCGTCGCCGTCGCCGTGGGCAACGACATCGTCTGGTCCACGGCGTTCGGCTTCGCCGACGTCGAGAGGCACCGGCCCGTGTCCCGCGCGACGCAGTTCCGCGTCTACGAGGTCGCGATGCCGCTGACCGCGACGGCGATGGCGCGCCTCTCCGACGAAGGGCGCCTCGACCTCGACGCTCCCATCCAGCGTTACCTGCCAGGCGTCGAGGACGGCGGCTTTCCGGTCACGGTCCGGCAGCTCGCCGCGCACCTGTCGGGTGCGAGGGACTTCGCCGACGACGAGGATGCCCCGACGCCCTGCAGCGGCGCGCGGGAGGCCGCGCGCAATCTGCCCCCGCGCCTCTTCGTTCGTCCGCCGGGGTTGGGCCAGGTCGTCTCGCGGCCGGGCTACATCCTGCTCTCGGCCGTTCTCGAGGCGGCCTCGGGCAAGGCGTTCGGCGACCTCCTGGCCGAATCGGTCGCGTTTCCGGCCGGCATGGCCTCGACGATGACCGACGACCCGCGCCGCTTCCTGCCGGGCCGCACGCTCTTCTACGAGCGCGGCTGGTTCGGCCTGCTCGGCTCCGCGCGCCCCGTCGACACGAGCTGCCGGTGGGGCGCGGGCGGCCTCCTCTCGACGACCGGCGACCTCCTCCGCTTCGGCGAAGCGCTCCTGCGCGGCGACCTCCTGCGCCGCGAGACGCTCGCGGCCATGTTCGCGCCCCAGAAGACGCGGACCGGCGTCGAGATCGCGTACGGACTCGGCTGGCACGTGGACAGCGACGCGCAGGGCCGGCGCTACGTCTGGCACGGCGGCC
>DATMNJ010000177.1:0-4418 GCA_035569175.1 Thermoanaerobaculia bacterium
ACTCCCCCGTTTGCAGGTTGCGGGAAAAGTGGGGCATGAAGCTGCCGCAGACGACGATGCGCACGCGGTGGCCCTTGCCGAAGAGGTTTCCGGTGCGCAGGTTCGGAAGGCGCAGCATCACGATCTCGCCGGGGGCCATCGGCTTGGGCGCGGGCCCCCCGTCGCGGTCGCTCGCCCGCAGCACGTCGGTCCCCGGGCTCGAAAGGTTCCAGGCGGTGCCGTCCGGCGCGACGTCCTCGAGGAGGACCCAGAGATCGGCGTCCGGGGCGTCGGCCGAAAGGTGCATCTCGACGCCGACCGGCCCGACCACGCGCAGCGGCTCAACGAGGGGCTCGGTCTCGAAGACGAGAACGTCCTGGCGCTGCGCGAGCCCGCGGTAGTCGTGCGCCCCGGGCCGCAGCCCGTAGGGGTCGATCACGGGTTTCGCCGGGTCGGACACGAAGGAGCTCGAAGACGGTCGGGACGAGTCCGAAGGAGGGGGAGGATCCGCGACGAGCTTGCCGCCGGCCGCGAGGTAGAGCGAGACGGATTGCGTGCCGGGAAGGGGGAGCGTGTCGCCGGTCCGCCAGTCGTTCTCGCCCATCACGAAGGCGCGCACCCGCGGCTCGCGCTCGACGCCGTTGTCGAGCTCCCGGACGTAGTGGTCCATGAATCGCAGGATCATCGCGGCGTAGTCGATCGGGGCCGTCGGGCCGAACACGCGAGCGCCCGAATGGTCCGTATCCTCTCCCCCGTGGGTCCAGGGGCCGAGCACGAGCTGCGTGCGAGGATCCTTATCCGCCCGCCGCACCGCGAGGAGTCCCAGGAAATTCGTGATCGCGCCCTCGGGCCCGTAGGTCTCGTCGTGCCAGCCGGAGAAGTTGAGCACCGCGGCGCCCACGCGGTCGTAGCGGTTGCGCAGCTCGGCCCAGTCCCAGTACGGGTCTGCAGGCCGGTGGGCCAGCCACTCGAAGTAGTACGGCGCGACGCCACCGCGAAACTCCGGGAGGTCTGTCAGAGGGAGGCGGTACGGCAGCTTGCCGTCGAAGGCCTGCCCCGCGGTCTCCGCCTCCTTGTCCGTCCGAGGTCCCGGCAGGTTGGCGCGCACGCGCGCGTCCGGGGCGATGTTGTCCCAGATCCACGAGATCCAGGACAGGTCCCAGGTCCCGCCGGCGTAGAAGAAATTTCGGGGCGTCGAGAACGTCATCGCCGGGACCATGGCCTTCAGGTGAGGCGGCGCCTCGACGGCCGCGAGCCACTGCACCGCGCCCGGGTAGGACAGCCCGAAGGTCCCGATCTGGCCCGTCGACCACGGCTGGGCCGCGGCCCACTCGATCGTGTCGTAGCCGTCGCGGCCCTCGTTGAAGTACGGCACGAAGACGCCCCCGGAGCCGTAGCGGCCCCGCACGTCCACGAGGACCACCGCGTAGCCGCGCTCGAGCGCCTTCCGGACGACGTTGCCCTCGGCGTGCGTGCGGCCGTAGGGAGTCCGGTAGACCAGCGTCGGAAATCGGCCGGCCGCGCCGGGGCGGTGCACGTCGGCCTTGAGAAGCACTCCGTCGCGCATCGGGATGGCGACGTCGCGCTCGGCGAACGCGGGTTCCGCGGCCGCGACCCAGGCCGCCGCGGCGAAGGCCGCGAGGAAGGCGAGGGCGCGCGTCATGGCGCGGGCGTCTTCGCGGCGGGCGGCGCCGTGGACAGGACGACCGGGACCCGGTCCTCCGGGACCGCGACGGGAATCCGGAAGATCGAGATACGGGCCTTCTGCCGGAGCTCCTTCAGCCACTTCGCAACCTCCTCGTCGAACGCGCGCTCGGAGTACCGCCGGCGCATTTCCTCTGCGACGGCGTCGAAGGGCGAGGGTGCGAGCCCGGCGGCCTTCTGTTCCGGCACGTAGCGTTTTTCGTACTCGTCGCGGGCCTGCTCCTCGTCGGCGTAGGCGATGGGGGCAAACCGCTCGCGCAGGTAGGCCGCGATCACGAGCTGGCGCTCGATCGACGCGCGCACCTCGTCGACCGTCATCCCCGACCTCGCAAACTCGGCATCCGGGTCCTTGCCCGTGGACCGGATCCGTTCGCGCAGGCTCGCCATCGCCTTGTCGATCTCGAAGGCATTCGGCGCGGCCGGCCCGAACCGCGCCGCGTCCTCGTACTCGAGGCGTTCCTCGATGAGGGCGTCGAGCACCCGTCCCCGGAAGGCCTCGCGGTCCTCGCCCGGCCGTGGCTCGAGGGCCGAGACCACCATCGCGCGGCGGACTTCGCTCTCGGGAATCGCCGCATCGTTGACCGTGGCCGCGACCCGGTCCACGACCTCCGCGGCCGCGGGAAGGCACAGGAGCAGTCCGAGACCGAGCCAGCTCCGCACCAGACGCATCGCGCAGCATGATACCCAACCGCTCCGTGCTATTTTTCCGTTCCCGGTGACGCAGTCCAAAAAACTCGGGCGCCTCCTCGTCGTGGGAACCCCCATCGGCAATCTCGAGGACCTGTCCCCGCGCGGCCGGCGCGCCCTCGCCGAGGCCGACGCGGTCTTCTGCGAAGACACCCGCGTGACCGCGAAGCTCGCCGCGCGTTTCGGGTTGCCGGCCCGCCGCATCGCGTGCCCGGGCCCGCGGGAGGAGTCCCGCGTTGCCGAGTTGCTCGAGCGGCTCGAGCGCGGCGAGACCGTCGCCCTGGTATCGGACGCCGGCATGCCGACGCTCTCGGACCCCGGGACACGGCTCGTCGAGGCCGCGGCGGCGGCGGGCCACGCCGTCCTCGTGGTGCCCGGCCCCTCCGCTCCCGCGGCGGCCCTGGCCGTCTCGGGGCTGCCCGCGGTGCCCCACACCTTCCTCGGGTTCCTCCCGGCCCGCGAGGGCGAGCGCCGGCGCTTTCTGGAGGCCGCGCGGGACCGGCCGGAGACGCTGGTGTGGTTCGAAAGCCCGCACCGCCTGCGCGAGTCCCTTTTCGCGGCCGCGGCCGTGCTCGGAGGGCGCCGGGCCTGCGTGGCGCGCGAGCTGACGAAGCTCCACGAGGAAATCGTCCGGGGCACGCTGCCCGAGCTCGCGGCGGCCTTCGCCGAACGCGGCGAGGCGAGGGGCGAGATCACCGTCGTCGTCGAGGGACGCCGCGGCGCCGACGAGGCCGCCTCGGACGAGGACGTGGACGCGCGCATCCGCGCGGCCCTGGCCGGCGGCGAGCCGCTCAAGGCCCTCTCGAAGCAGATCGCCCGGAGCACGCACCGGCCGGCGCGGCAGATTTACGCCCGGGCGCTCGAGCTCGCGAAGCGATGACCGAGCCGATCGTCCGCGTCGAGCGCCTCACGAAGGTCTTCCGGAGCTACCGGAGGCAGGAAGGCCTCAAGGCGGCCCTGAAGTCCCTCGTTCGCCGGACCGCCACCGAAACGGCCGCCGTGGCCGACGTCACGTTTTCGATCGCCCCCGGCGAGATGGTGGGTTACATCGGCGCCAACGGCGCCGGCAAGTCCACGACGATCAAGATGCTCACGGGCATCCTCACGCCCACCTCCGGCGAGGTCGCGTGCAACGGTTTCGTGCCGTACCGCGAGCGCACCCGCTACGTCGCGACGATCGGCGTCGTCTTCGGGCAGCGCACGCAGCTCTGGTGGGACATCGCGGTGGTCGAGTCGTTCCGGCTTCTCAAGGAGATCTATGGCCTGACGGAGGCCGAGTACCGGGTCCGCATGGCGCTCTTCGACCGTGTGCTCGGCCTCGACGCCTACCTCCACCAGCCGGTCCGCAAGCTCTCGCTCGGCGAGCGCATGCGCTGCGACCTCGCCGCCTCGCTGCTCCACCGGCCGCCGTTGCTCTTTCTCGACGAGCCGACGATCGGCCTGGACATCGTCGCCAAGGCCAACGTCCGGGAATTCCTCCAGGAGATCAACAGGCAGGACGGAACGACCGTCCTCCTGACGACGCATGACCTCGCCGACATCGAGACGCTCTGCCGGCGCGTCATCGTCATCGACCATGGCCGCCTCCTCTTCGACGGAGCCCTCGACGAGCTGCGGGACCGGATCCTGCCCGTCACCGCGATCGTGTTCGACGTCAAGCGCGCGCCCGACCCGTCCGAGCTCTCGTGGAACGGCAGCGCGATCCGGGAGGTGGGACTCCACCGCTACCGTCTCGACGTCGACCGGCGGGAAGCCTCCCCGGCCACGGCCGTCAAGGACCTGGTCAACCGCTTCGAGGTCTCGGACCTGAAGATCGAGGAGCCCGAGATCGAGGCCGTGGTCAAGCGGATCTATCAACGGGGCATCTCGTGAACGCCGCGGCATCGGCGACGTGGCGCTCGGCCGTCCCGTTCGCGCGGATCGGCTTTCTCAACATGCTGGCCTTCCGGGCGCGCTACTACGTGGGCGTGCTGACCTATCTCTTCAACGTCGCCGTCTACTACTTCATCTGGCGCGCCGTCTTCCGCGGCGGCGCCGCCGTGGCGGGG
>DATMNJ010000178.1:0-4501 GCA_035569175.1 Thermoanaerobaculia bacterium
ATGTCACCCGGTCGCGCCGGTTCGGCGCCGGCCGACGAAGAGGGCGAAGGCATCGGGCAGCAGCCCCCGTGCCGAAGCGTCCGCCTCGGCTTCGCCGAGAACGGCGAGAACGCGCTCGTCGTCGGCCGGATCCCTTCCGAAGTTACCCTCGAGGCCGGAGAGCAGCGGATGGAGCAGGCCCCCGCCGGCCGGCAGGAGCGCCTCTTCGGCGAACGTCGTTCGGGAGAGGTCGAGGAGCTCCGCGCTTCGGGTGGCCTCGTGCGGGAGGGCCCGGGCAAGAGCGGCGGCGTCGGGCTCCTCGCGCCGCGGGAGGATGCGCCCGGTGAGCGGGCCGCGCCGCAGCCGCTCGGGGAGCAGGCGGAAGTAGCGCCGCACGATCTCCATGCGGTCAGCCGGATGCTGGAAGCGATTCGGGCCGACGTAGTCGAGCAGGACGAATCGGCCTTTCGGCGCGAGGGCGTCGTGGCAGCTCCGAAGCAGGTCTTCCGGACGGGCGGCGTGGTGCAGGGCGTAGGTGACGAAGAGGGTGTCCCATGGGCCGGGCGGAAGCTCCTGTGACCTCGGATTGAACGGCGCGTAGCCGAGCTGCGACAGGCCGCGGCGCTCGGCCTGCCGCCGGGCGCGCTCGACGGCGGCCGTGTCGGCGTCAACGCCCAGGATCTGGCGGGCGCCCTTCGCCTTCGCGAGTGCCCTCTCGACGTGCCCTTCGCCGCAGCCCACGATGAGCGCGCGCCCGACGTGCGCGGGAAGGGAGGTCGCGCGCAGGTGCGAGAGCCAGTCGATGCCGGGGTTGCCCGAGACCGTGCGATTGACGTGGCGCTGCAAGGCGGCCGAGGGCACCCAGAAGGGAGCGCCCGGATCCCTCAAGCGGCTCTCCTCCGGCGTCGTCCGAGGACGGCCGCGGCCGCGCGGACGATCCAGGCTGCGGCGGCGAGGGCGAGGAGGACCGCCAGCGAGCCCATCACGGCGTGACCGGCCTACTTCGAGGCCAGCGCTTCGCGAAACTCCCGCAGAGGAGCGGATGGGAGAGGCAGGGGCCGCGCCACGCCCGACGCTTCGACGACGAGGACGTGGGGGAGCTCCGGTGTGTCCTCCCAGGTCTCGTGGCGTTCGAGCCCCCTCAGGCCGGGGTCGTCGCTCTCGCCGTACTTGAAGAACGCCGCGCCGGCGAAGCCCGCGGCGCGGAGGGCGGACTCGAGGGTCGCCCGGTTGTACAGGAACTGGTGTCCCCACCCGTGAAACGCCCGATTGAGGTTCATGCAGTCGACCAGGCGCTCCTCGTCCGAAGCGCCCTGCCATCGGTAGTGCGTCATCAGCACCCACTCGAGGTTCGGCGTCGAAAGGCGCAGGATCCCGTCGGGCCGCAGCACGCGCCGGCATTCCGCGAGGAAGGCGAGGCCGTCGTCGAAGGCGAGGTGCTCGAGAAAGTGCTCGGCATAGATCGCCGCGACGTCCGCGAAGGGCAGGCCGCGCCGCACGTCGAGGACCTGATCCACGCCGGGCAAGCCCTGGTTGTCGATGTTGATCCAGCCCGCGATCGCCTGCTGGCCACAGCCGATGTGCAGCCGCGCGACGGAGCGGGCCTGGTCCCGGCGGAGGCGGACTTTGCGAAAGAGACCCATGACGACTTCGCGGTGTTTACCACAGTCGGAAGGATTCGCCGAAATCCCTGTGCTACGATTTGGCAACGTTTTTGGAGGAGGTCCCATGCGACGCTTCTCTTTGTTTCTCATCTCTCTTCTCGCGGTTTCCTCTCCCCTCGCCCTCGCGCAGACCACCGGCGACGTCACCGGACACGTGACCGACGAACAGGGCGGCGCCCTTCCCGGAGTCGCGGTGGAAGCCCGCGGGCCCGCGTTCCAGGGCGTCAGGACGAGCGTCAGCGACGCGGGCGGCGCCTACCGCCTGGTCCTTCTGCCGCCCGGCGTCTACAGAGTGACCGCGACGCTGCAGGGCTTTGCAAGAGTCGAGTCGTCGGTCACGGTGGCCCTCGGCAAGACGACCACCGGAGACTTCAAGCTCAGGGCCGCAACCAGCGCGGAGGTCCTGGTGACGGGAAGTGCGCCGCTCATCGACCAGCAGTCGAGCACGATCGGCAACAACATCGACAGCCGGCAGATCAAGTCCCTGCCGAGCGGCCGCGATTACACGTCCGTCGTCCAGATCTCGCCCGGCGTGTCGACGCAGACGGCCAACACGGCCGGTTTCGCCAACACGATCGTCGTCAACGGCTCGACCGGGCTCGAGAACGGGTTCGTCATCGACGGCGTCAACACGACCGGCGTCGAGTACGGCGCGCAGGGCAAGGAGCTCAATTACGAGTTCATCCAGGAGGTCGAGGTCAAGACGGGGGGATACGAGGCCGAATACGGCCGATCGACCGGCGGCATCATCAACGTCATCACGAAGTCGGGCGGCAACGAGTTCCACGGCGAGGGCTTCACGTACTACACCAACAACACGGTGCAGGCCTCGAACAAGCACCCGGAGGACTCGGAGCTCTTCTCCTTCGTCTCCGGATACGACCGTCTCGACTACGGCTTCGACCTCGGGGGTTATGCGGTCAAGGACAAGCTCTGGTTCTTCGGCGCTTACGACCGCGTCCAGAACACGACGAAGCAAACGCTCACGGCGGGACCGAACGCGGGCCAGCCGGCCAACACCGACAGCACGACGACCCTCGGATCCGCCAAGCTGACCTGGATGTTCGACTCGTCGAACTCCGTGGTGGCCAGCTATTTTCAGGATCCCCGCGGCGACACGGGAGCGGTCAACGACGGGGCCCATCCCGTCAACGGCCCCTACACGAGCTTCATCGGCCTGCAGAAGTTCGGCGGCAGCGACTATTCGCTCCGTTACAACGGGCTCTTCGGATCGAGCTGGGCCGTCTCCGCGCAGGGCGCCCTCCATCACGAGCAGAATTCCGTCGATCCGGGGCTGCCCGGAGGGGACGAGATCCAGTACGTCAACACGATCACCAATCTCCAGGAGGGCGGCTTCGGCCTGATCCAGGACAAGGCGTTCAAGCGCTACCTCGGAGCGGCGTCGGTCACGAAGTACCTCGGCAACAACGAGATCAAGGCCGGTTTCGAGTACATGAACGACCAGGCCGACGTCATCAAGCGCATGTCGGGGGGCCAGCAGGTCACGGTCTTCGCCAATCCGAACGACCCGTCGCTGCCGATCTACTCCCACTTCTACTGGACGATCCCGACGGCGAGCCTTCCCGACAACGTCCCCACGTCCCAGTTGAACGCGACGCCCTACCACCGGACGTATTCGTTCTACCTGCAGGACACGATGACCCCCCTGCCGAACCTCACGGTCAACGTCGGGTTGCGCTACGACAACCAGCAGATTTTCTCGAGCGACGGAACCCGGCAGATCAACATCACCAACAGCTGGTCTCCGCGGATCGGCTTCACCTGGGACCCCACGAAGGACAACAAGACCAAGGTGTTCGGCTCGTTCGGCTACTTCTACGAACAGATCCCGATGGACCTCGTCATCCGGTCGTACTCCTCGGAGCGCCAGCCGACCATCTACAACTTCGATCCGACCTCCATCGTGCCGGACGTCAACGCGGCGACGATCATCGGGGACCAGGGCGCCATCGCTGGCGGCGGCGGCAAGATCCTCGGCGGCTTCAACGACCTGACGGACGCGGGCCTGTCGGGTCAGTACCTGCGCGAGGGGATCATCGGCTTCGAGCGCGAGATCGTGCCGAGCTTTGCCGTGGGCGCCCGGTTCGTCTACCGCGATCTGCCGCGGGTCGTCGAGGACTTCCTCTGCGACGCGCAGGGCGACTACTGCGTCGGCAACCCGACCCAGGGCCAGATGGCGAACCTCTTTTCTCTCGACTACAACACCCAGTTCCCCGCGCCCAAGGCGTCGCGCATCTACCGCGGCTTCCAGCTGGACGCCACAAAGCGGTTCTCGGACAACTGGACCCTCCTCGCGTCGTACGTCTACTCGAAGCTCCAGGGCAACTACGACGGCCTCTTCTCGCCGTACACGCAGCCGCGGGGCACCGCGGACCCCAACATCTCGGCGCTCTACGACTACTACGACTTCTTCACGAAGGGCCCCGTGGTCAACGGAGTCCCGCAGCCGGTGACGTCCAGCGGCTATCTCTCCAACGACCGGCGCAGCGTGGCGAAGCTCTCGGGCGTCTACGTCACCCCGTTCAACCTGTCCGTCGGCCTGGTGGCCTACTACCAGACGGGAACGCCCATCTCGCGCATCGGCTTCTCCGACGCCTACACGCGGCCCGAGTTCTTCCTCGACACGCGCGGCTCGGAGGGGAGGGTGCCGGACTCGTACGACGCCGACGTGCACGTCGGGTATCCCCTGCAGCTCGGGCCGGTGAGCCTGACGTTCCTCGTCGACGTCTTCAACATCCTGAACACGCAGCGGGTCATCGCCGTGGACCAGAGATACAACCTGTCCGAGTTCTCGAACCCCAACTATGTCTGTGGGAGCCAGCCCGGCAGCTCGGACG
>DATMNJ010000179.1:0-26258 GCA_035569175.1 Thermoanaerobaculia bacterium
GTGTGGTTCGACAACAACCGGTTCGCCATGACGCTCGGCGGCGGCTACATCAACAACCCGGGGAGATACCTCGTCCTGCTCCCGCCGGTCAACGGGGCCACCGCGATCTCGGGTACCCCTTTCTTCACGCAGAACCCGGGAGACCCGTTTCGCGCGTGGGACGCCTCGTTCACGCTCGATTACATGCCGTCCCAGTGGGGAACCATCCGCGCCGAGTTCAACCGCCGCGTGGCCAACGTGCCGTACTTCGCCGGATCCGGGGGCGTGACGCCTCCCGGCGGCAACCAGGGCGCGCCGGGAAGCCTGGTGCCCGGGTTCGTTCCGGATCTCGTCAAGAGCGAGAGCCGCTTCACGCTCGGCCTCCTCGTCCGGATTTGATGCCGAAAGGACAACGCATGCTGGACATCCTTTTTCTCGCCGCGACCGTGCTGCTGTTCTGGGTTTCGATCCTCTACGTCCGGCGCTGCGACCGGGTCTGAGGGGGCACCATGGGATGGGAAGATGTCTTGGGCCTCGTCGTGACGGTGGCGCTCCTGTGTTACCTGCTGTGGGCCATGCTCAAGGCGGAGAAAGTCTGACGCCATGACGACGATCCACCTTCTGGAGGTGTTCACCTACCTCGCGATCCTCACCGCCCTCACGCCGCTCCTCGGCGGCTATCTGAAACGCGTGTTTTCGGGCGAGCGGACGCTGCTCGACCCCGTCCTGCGACCCCTCGAACGCGGCATCTACCGCGTCTGCGGCGTCGACGCGTCGAAAGATCAGGGCTGGGTCGACTGGACCGTGACGATGCTCGTCGTCAACGCGGCGTCGCTCGTGATCCTCTACGCGATGCAGCGCCTGCAGGCCTTCCTTCCGTTCAACCCGAACAGATTCGGGGCCGTTTCGCCGGACTCCTCCTGGAACACCGCCGTGTCCTTCACGACGAACACCAACTGGCAGGGGTACTCCGGCGAGACCACCATGTCGCACTTTACCCAGATGGCCGGCCTCGCCCTCCACAATTTCCTGTCGGCGGCGACGGGCATCGCGATCGCGGTCGCCGTCATCCGCGGCATCGCGCGCGAAAAGGCCAGGGGCATCGGAAACTTCTGGTACGACTGCACCCGGGCCATCCTCTGGGTCCTGCTGCCCTTCTCGTTTCTGGCGGCGCTCTTCTTCGTCTCCCGGGGCGTCGTTCAGAACTTCCGTGCCGACGTGACGGTCACGACGGTGGAAGGGGCGGCGCAGAAGATCGCCCAGGGGCCGGTGGCGTCGCAGGAGGCCATCAAGGAGCTCGGGACCAACGGCGGCGGCTTCTTCAACGCCAACTCCGCGCACCCGTACGAGAATCCGACGCCGGGAACCAACTTCGTCCAGATGCTCCTGATCTTCGCGATCGCGGCGGGCCTGACGAACACGCTCGGCCGCATGACCGGATCCATCCGCCACGGATGGGCGGTCTTCGGGGCGATGACCCTTCTGTTCCTGGCCGGCGTCTTCGTCGTCGAGATCGCCGAGCAGAAGGGAAACCCGATCCACCAGAAGCTCGGCGTCGCGGCCCTCCCGACGGCCGGGGGGACCGGAGGCAACATGGAAGGCAAGGAGGTCCGCTTCGGAGTCGGCGACTCTGCCCTCTTCTCCGCGATCACGACGGACGCCTCCTGCGGCGCCATCAATTCCTGGCACGATTCGTTCACTCCGATCGGCGGGCTCGTGCCGCTGGCGAACATCGCCACCGGCGAGGTCGTCTTCGGCGGCGTCGGCGCCGGGCTCTACGGCATGTTCCTCTTCATCGTCCTCTCCGTCTTCATCGCCGGCCTGATGGTCGGCCGCACGCCGGAGTACCTGGGCAAGAAGATCGAAGCCCACGAGGTCAAGCTCGCGATGCTGTCGGTCCTGGTCCTGACCCTCTGCATCCTCGGCTTCAGCGCGGCGGCCTCGGTGCTTCCGGCGGGGCTGTCCTCGCTCAACAACAAGGGGCCGCACGGCTTTACCGAGATCCTCTACGCCTTCGTGTCGGGGGCCGGCAACAACGGCTCCGCCTTCGCGGGTCTGAACGCCAACACGCTCTTCTACAACACGACCCTCGGCGTCGACATGTTCTTCGGCCGGTTCTTCATGCTGATCCCCATCCTCGGGATCGCCGGCTCGCTCGCGTCGAAGAAGAAGGTCCCCGAATCCGCCGGCACCTTTCCGGTGACCGGCCCCCTCTTCTCGGTCCTGCTCGTCAGCGTCATCCTGATCGTCGGTGCGTTGACCTTCTTTCCCGCCTTCTCTCTGGGCCCCATCGTGGAACAGCTCCTGATGAAGGCCGGGACCCTGTTCTAAGGAGGATGCCCTTGGCCCAGCTCCGACGCACCGCCCTCTTCGACCGAGCGATCGTCCGTGTCGCCGCCCGCGACGCGTTCCGAAAGCTCGCCCCGCGCGTCCAGGCGCAGAACCCGGTCATGTTCGTGGTGCTCGTCGGAGCCGTCCTCGTCAGCGCCCTCCTCGTGCGCGACGTCGCGCGGGGAAAGGACGTTCTCTTCAACGTGCAGATCGCTCTCTGGCTCTGGTTCACCCTGCTCTTCGCGAACTTCGCCGAGGCGATGGCCGAAGGGCGGGGCAAGGCGCAGGCCGCCGCCCTCCGGCGGGGCCGCACGGAGACGATGGCCCGGCGCGTGACACGCAAGGGCGAGGAGCCCGTCCCGGCGACGAGCCTGCGCAAGGGCGACCGCGTCATCGTCGAGGCCGGGCAGGTCATTCCCGGCGACGGCACCGTCGTCGAGGGCATCGCCTCCGTGGACGAATCGGCGATCACCGGCGAGTCGGCGCCCGTCATCCGCGAGTCCGGAGGCGACCGCTCGGCGGTCACGGGCGGCACGCGCGTCCTGTCCGACCGTCTCGTCGTGGAGGTCACCTCGAATCCCGGCGAAACGTTTCTCGACCGCATGATCGCTCTGGTCGAGGGCGCCTCCCGCCAGAAGACCCCCAACGAGATCGCCCTGTCGATCCTCCTCTCCGGCTTGACGATCGTGTTCCTCGTCGCCACCGTGACCCTGCGCCCGTTCGCCCTCTACGCGAAAGGGGTCGCCACGACGCCGGTCCTCATCGCCCTGCTCGTCTGCCTGATCCCGACGACGATCGGCGGCCTTCTCTCCGCCATCGGGATCGCCGGCATGGATCGCGTTCTCCAGCACAACGTTCTCGCGATGTCCGGGCGGGCCGTCGAGGCGGCCGGGGACGTCAACGTCCTGCTGCTCGACAAGACGGGCACGATCACGCTCGGAAACCGCCAGGCGACCGAGTTCTTTCCCGCGCCCCACGTCTTGCCGGGCGACCTGGCCGAGGCCGCGCAGCTCTCCTCACTCTCGGACGAGACGCCGGAGGGCCGCTCCATCGTCGTCCTCGCCAAGGACCAGTTCGGCCTGCGGGCCCGCCGGATGGAGGGGATGAAGTTCATCCCTTTCTCGGCCCAGACGCGGATGTCCGGCGTGGATTTCAACGGCCGCCAGATCCGCAAGGGCGCCGGGGATTCGGTGGCCGACTGGGTCCGCGGGGAGGGCGGGGCGATCGACCCTGTCGTGTCGGACCTGCTGAACAAGATCTCGGCCGAGGGCGCCACGCCGCTGCTCGTGGCGGACGGCGCCCGCGTGCTCGGCGTCTGCGCCCTGCGGGACGTCGTCAAGTCCGGCATGAAGGACCGGTTCGACCGGCTGCGGGCGATGGGCATTCGGACGATCATGATCACCGGCGACAATCCGCTGACGGCGGCCGCGATCGCGCGGGAAGCGGGCGTGGACGACTTCCTCGCGCAGGCCACGCCCGAACAGAAGCTCGCCCTCATCCGCAAGGAGCAGGAGGGCGGCAACCTCGTGGCCATGACGGGCGACGGCACCAACGACGCGCCGGCCCTGGCCCAGGCGGACGTCGGCGTGGCGATGAACACCGGCACGCAGGCGGCCCGCGAAGCCGGCAACATGGTGGACCTCGACTCGAATCCGACGAAGCTGATCGAGATCGTCGAGATCGGCAAGCAGCTGCTGATGACGCGGGGATCGTTGACGACGTTCTCGATCGCCAACGACGTCGCCAAGTACTTCGCCATCCTGCCGGCGATGTTCGCCGCGACCTACCCGGCCTTGAACGCGCTGAACGTCATGCACCTCGGCAATCCGAAGTCGGCGATCCTCTCCGCCGTCATCTTCAACGCCCTGATCATCGTCGCCCTCATCCCGCTCGCGCTGCGGGGCGTCAAGTACCGCCCTCTCGGCGCCGCGCGCATCCTCGCCCGCAACCTCTGGATCTACGGCGTCGGCGGCGTCGTCGTCCCGTTCGTCGGAATCAAGCTGATCGACTGGGTCGTCCTGGCCCTGCACCTGGCCTGAGGGGAAATGCCATGAAGCTCGCCCTTCGCTCGACGCTCTACGTCGCCGTCCTGACGGTCCTCCTCGGAGGGGTCTACCCCGCGGCCGTCACCGCGGTGTCCCGGATCTTCTGGAAGGAAAAGGCCGACGGATCGTTCGTGTCCTCCGGAGGCCGGGTCGTCGGCTCGGAGCTCATCGGCCAGAACTTCAGGGGGCCGCAATACCTGCACCCGCGGCCCTCCGCGGCCGGCAAGGACGGCTACGACGCCACCGCCTCCCAGGGCACGAACAAGGGCCCGACCGACGCCGACCTGGCGAAGGCGATCGGGGCGGCCGTCGCCGTGGCGCGCGAGGACCGCCCGGGCGACCCGGGTCCCGTCCCCGCGGACCTCGTGACGGCCTCGGCCTCCGGCTTCGATCCGCACCTCTCCCCCGACGCCGCGCAGTGGCAGGCGGCGCGGATCGCGCGGGCGCGGGGCGTTGCCGAGGAGAAGGTGGCCGAGATCATCCGCCGGCACGTCGAACCGCGCACGCTGTGGCTCCTGGGCGAGCCGCGCGTCAACGTGCTCCTGACCAACCTCGATCTCGACCGCTCCCTCGCCTCCGGCCGTTAGAATTCGACGATGCCGCAGGAAGACAGTCGGCGCACGTCCCCGGACGTTTTCCTTCGCCTGCTCGAGAAGGCGCGCCGCGGCAAGCTCAAGATCTACATCGGGCACGCCGCCGGCGTCGGGAAGACGTACCAGATGCTCGAGGATGCGCACGCCCTCAAGAAGCAGGGCGTCGACGTGGTCGTGGGCCTGGTCGAGACCCACGGGCGCGCGGAAACCGCGGAGAGGACGGTCGGCCTGGAGTTCGTCCCGCGGCGCACGCTCGAGTACAAGGGCAAGCAGCTCGAGGAGATGGACCTCCCGGCGATCCTGCGCCGCAAGCCGGAGGTCGTGATCGTGGATGAGCTCGCCCACACCAACGTCCCCACCGCCGAGAACGTCAAACGCTACCAGGACGTCGAGGAACTGCTCGCCGCGGGCATCTCGGTCATGACCGCCGTCAACATCCAACACTTCGAGTCCGTACAGGACATCGTGTCGCGCGTCACCGGCGTCGACGTGCAGGAGCGCGTTCCGGATCGGCTCCTGAGACAGGCCGACGCGCTGATCAACGTCGACCTGCCGTCCGAGGAGCTGCGGGAGCGCCTCAGGGCCGGCAAGATCTACCCGTCCGAGCGGATCGGTCCCGCCCTCGAAAACTTCTTCACCGAGGACAACCTGGCGTCCCTGCGGGAGCTCGCGATGCGGCAGATCGCCGACCGGCTCGAGGCCGAGCGCCGCGGCCCGCACGCGACGGCCGCGACCGAGCCGGTCGGGACGAAGGCGATGGTGGCGATGTCGTCGAATCCCGAGACCACGCGCCTTCTGCTGCGGCGGGCCTCGGCGCTGGCCGGAAAGCTCAACACGAACTGGTTTGCCGTCTACGTCCGCACGCCCAAGGACAGCCCGCAGCGGATGTCGGCGCGCGAGCACCGGCTCCTCTCCGAGAACGTGACGCTCGCCATGGAGCTCGGCGCCAAGGTCGTCTGGCTCTCGGGGGAACACGTGGCCCGCGAGCTCCTGCTCTTCGCGCGCGAGCACCGGATCACCCTCGCGATCTTCGGCAAGTCGCGGCGCTCCCCGTGGCTCGCCGCCTTCCGCCCGAGCCCGATCGACGTCTTCGCGAACGCCGGGACGGGGATCGACGTCTACGAGATCGAGACGGATTCCCGCTCCGACGCGAACTGACGCCGCGGCCGGGACTCAGCCGGCCAGCGCCGCGGGGTTCACGTCGAGGACCTGTCGCAGCGCGCGGGTGTGGGCGGGAGTCGTCCCACAGCAGCCGCCGACGATCCGCGCCCCAAGGGCGATCCACCGCGTTGCTTCGAGGGCGTAATCTTCGGGCTCGAGCTCTTCGGTGAAGCTCCAGCCCGGGCCGTCCGCGGGAAGGCCGAGGTTCCCGTACGCGGCCAGCGGGATGCCCGGCGCGGCCCGGGCGAGAAGCGCGAGATCTCCCGCCAGGCGCCCGGCGGCCACGCAGTTGATGCCGATGGCGTCGGGCTCGAGGGCCGCGAGCGCCGCGGCGGCGGTCTCGATGGCTTCGCCGGAGAGCAGCTTTCCCGCACCGTCGGTCACGACGGACACAACGACGGGCAGACCGGTCCCCGTGCCTGCTCGCGCGGCGGCGACCGCCTCACGGATGGAATTGTGCGTCTCGGCCAGGATCAGGTCGACGCCCGCCTCGGCGAGAAAGCGCGCCTGCGCACCATGCTCGCGTTCGAGCGCTCCGTCGTCGGGAGCGAGATCGGGCCGGTAACAATCCTCGAGCGGCGACAGCGAGCCCGCCACGATGACCTCCCGTCCCGGCGTCGCCGCCGGCTGGTGCGCCAGCCGCACCGCCAGCGCCGAGAGCTCCCCCGCGCGCGCGGCGAGGCCGGCCTTGCCGAGGGTGCGGGCATGTGTTCGGAACGTGTTGGCCGTCAGGATGTCGGCGCCTGCGGCCACCTCGTCGCCGTGGATCGTCCACACGAGCTCCGGGTCGGCGATGAGCGGGAGGGCGCTCCAGAGCGGCAGGTCCGTCTTCGTCTCGCGCCGCTGCAGCTCCGTCCCCATCGCGGCGTCGAGCAGGAGCACCGAGCCGGACCGCAGTCGCTCGAGAAACCGTTTCGAGAGGACGCCCACGCGCCGCTAGTGTAGCCCGGCGGGCGCCACCGATCGGCTCTCGAGGAGAACATGCGCCGGCGCCTGCGCCTCGCCGAGGTTCACCGCGATCGGGAAGAGGCCGATCAGGAGCCCGATCGGGTACGAGAGGATCTGGAGTCAGTTTCTCGCGGCGGCCGGCACGAACACGTACGACGTCAGCCCGGTCGGCTCGTCGGTCACCGCAATACTCCAGGCGTACTTCGGCGCCACGTCGAGCATGACCGACGCATCGAAGCGGGCTTCGTCGCCCGCGCGCTGCGCAGTTCCGGTCCACTCGATCGGCTCGGTCAGGTTGCCATCGGAGTCGCGCCCGACCGCGATCAGCTGCACGCGGCGGTCATCCGCGGCTCCCGTTTCGAGAGGCGGCGCATAGGCGAGATCGAGACGCGTGGAGGGCCGGCTCTTCGAGTCGGTGGTCGGACTCTGATCGACGGTCGCGCTCATCAGAGTGTCCGGGCGGCCCGGAGTCAAAAATCCCGCAACGACCGCGTCGAGCTTGCGCTCCGACTCCTCGGGGATCCGGTAGCTGCGGCGATAGACGATCTTCAGTCCCGGACGCAGACTCTTCAACGTCATGGTGTGGTACCCGTGGTCCGGCGCGGGGTCGCGGAAGGTCAGGAGATAGGACGCCCTCTCGTCGATCTGGGCCATGCGCACCGCCGCGTTTCGCCCGTTGCCCACGGCCTCGGCGCCCGTCTGCTCGGCGATGTTCTCCAGGGCCGCCGCTGTGACGAGGTGGGGGCTCAACCGGCCGTCGCCCGCCGTCGGCACGGACATCCCGGTCTGGCCCGGGTCGGTACCCATCGAGTCCATTCTTCCGGACAGGTCGAAGTCGCCGCGGTCGATCGCCTCCGTGTACACGGGGATGAATTCGACGCCGTACTCGACCGCCTTGGCGAGCACGTCCACGGTCGTCAGGATCTGGCCGTGGGGATTGACGGCCCGGCTCCAGCGCTGGAAACCGGGCGTGTCGTCGAACTTGTGCACCGCGAACGTCATGCCGCTGGATTGCCCGTACCGCGGCGCCAGGGTGGGATTGGACGTCAGGATGTCCGGGTTGGTGCCGAGGGCGAGCTCGTCGGGACTGACGACCGTCGTTCCGTTGGTCACGAGCATGAGCCGGCCCCGGCCTCCCGTCTGCGGCAGCGTGGCGAGCGATTCCAGGATGGCCCGCTGCACGAGGTCGGAGTAGAGCGGGATCCACGCTGACGAAAAGAAGCCGGACCCGGTGTCCTTCCCCAGACTGGACGGCCCCGGAACGTGCTCGATCTGCCCTCTCTCGGCGACGGTTCCGAGGGCCCGAGCGACGACTTCGCCGTCAGAGGTCCAGTCCGCGACCTTGTAGAGCCTTCCATCGAAACGCGCGACGAGGAATTCGTTGCCGGGCCCCGCCGCCGTCCGCACGTACTTCGCGAGCCCCGCGCAGACATCCTTGCGGTCGAAGGGGTTCGTCTGCGTCTCGTCGACGAAGATGAAAGTTCGGACGAGCGACTCCCCGGCGGGGCGGCGCGGAGCGGGCGGCACGGCCACTGCAACGGAAGGCGCGGTCTCCGCCGGCCTCGCCGAACCCGGCTCGTCGACGAGGTTGAACGGTCCCGACAACGTGTCGATCGGGACGGTCTTCCCGTCCACCGTCAGCTGGAAGTCGGTGGCCTTCAGGTTGTCGACGCGATGACCGAGGGCGTCGCGCGCCGTCACCCGGACCGAGATCAGGTCGACCGAAACCTTCTCGCGCACCGTCTGAGCCGAAGCGACGTTGGCGGCGGCGAACGCGAGAATCAGACGACCGATGGAGCGCTGAATCATGGCGCCTCCCCTGGTGACAGGAACAACCTACTACGGGGGTCGGCCATTCCGAAACTGACCAGTTCTTAAATAAGTAAGGCCAGACAAATGTCTGGCCTTATTAAATTAGGCAATCTGCTATAATCTCAGTACGTTTCCAGGTACTTCTCCGTCTCCCAGGGCTGGACCCGCGAGATGTACTCGGCCCACTCCCCGCGCTTGGCCTCGAGGAAATGCGTGAGGATGTGCTCGCCGAGAGCGTCGGTCACGACCTCGTCCTTCTCCAGGTTGTCGAGGGCCTCCGAAAGGTTGGCCGGGAGCTGGTCGATCCGGAGGCGGCGCTTCTCGCGCTCGCTCATCTTGAAGATGTTGCGGTCCACCGGCTCGCCCGCGTCCATCCGGTTCTTCACGCCATCGAGGCCCGAGGCCAGCATGACGGCAAACGCGAGGTACGGGTTGCAGGACGGATCGGGCATGCGGACCTCGATGCGGGTCCCCATGCCGCGCCGCGCCGGCACGCGCACCAGGGGTGAGCGGTTGCGCATGGACCAGGCGACGTTGATCGGGGCCTCGTAGCCCGGCACCAGACGCTTGTAGGAATTGACGAGCGGATTGGTGATCGCCACGAAGCCGCGGGCGTGGCGCAGGATCCCGCCGGTGTAGTGCATCGCCGTCTTCGAGAGCTGGTACTTGGCCTTCGCGTCGTAGAAGACGTTGTTGCCCTTCTTGTCGAGGAAGGACTGGTGGACGTGCATGCCCGACCCGTTGATGCCGTAGATCGGTTTCGGCATGAACGTCGCGTGGAGACCGTGGTCCATGGCGACTTTCTTGACGATGAACCGGAACGTCGAGACCCGATCCGCCGTCGTGACCGCCTCGGCGTACTTGAAGTCGATCTCGTGCTGGCCAGCGGCGACCTCGTGGTGGGCCGCCTCGACCTCGAAGCCCATCTGCTCGAGCGCCAGGACGATGTCACGGCGCGCTTCCTCTCCCCGGTCCACGGGCGTCAGGTCGAAGTAGGCGCCCTCGTCGTGCGTGTCCACGATGGGATCGCCATTGGCGTCGCGCCGGAAGAGGAAGAACTCCGCTTCGGGCCCCGTCACGAGCGTGTAGCCGAGGGCCGAGGCCTTGTCCATCTGCTTCTTGAGCGTCATGCGGGGGCATCCCGCGAAGGGGCTCCCCTCCGGGTTGTAGACGTCGCAGATCAACCGGCCGACCTTCTGCCCGTTCGAGTGCGCCCAGGGATAGATCGCGAAGGAATTCAGGTCGGGGACGAGATTCATGTCGGACTCTTCGATCCGCGTGAACCCCTCGATCGACGAGCCGTCGAACTGGATCTCGCCGTCGAGCGCCTTGGCGAACTGCGAGCTCGGCAGCTCGACGTTCTTGATCACGCCGAAGATGTCGGTGAACTGCAGGCGCATGAAGCGGACGTTTTCCGCCTCGCACACCTTGAGGATCTCGGACTTGGAAAGACCCGGACCCGCCGCGTCGAACTTCAGAATCCTCGCTTTAGCCATTCGGCCCCCTTTTTGTGACGTTGGAGCAGGATTCTACGAGCATTTCAGGACAAATCAAGGCCAATTTTCCATTTTGACGCGAAAATCTTGCCGCGAGTGCACATTTTAGTGTGCACTCCCTCACGCCGCGGCCAGCCTCCCGCGCCGGGGTCGCCTCCGGCTAGAATCCCCCCATGCCTCGACACTGGCCCTCCCGCGAGGAAGCCCGCGCCTTGCTGCACGAGTTCACCCAATCCGATGCCCTGCGCAAGCATGGTCGGGCCGTCGAAGAGGCCATGCGGGCCTGCGCACGGCGCGCCGGGGTCACGGATCCCGTCGAGATCGAGCACTGGGGAATCGTGGGCCTCCTGCACGACTTCGACTACGAGCAGAACCCGAGCGAGGACACCCATCTTCACGTGGGCGGCCGCATCCTGAGGGAGAGGCAGTACGCGGAGGAGATGGTCGTGGCCATCGAGTCCCATGCCGACTACATGAAGATCCCCCGCGACACTCCGATGAAGAAGGCGATTTACGCCTGCGACGAGCTCGTGGGCTTCATCGGCGCCTGCGTCAAGGTGCGTCCCACCAAGAAGGTTGCCGACCTGCCCGCCAGCTCGGTCGTCAAGCGCTTGAAGGACAAGGCTTTCGCCCGGTCCGTGGACCGCTCCTACGTGTACGGAGGGGCCGAAGCCGTCGGGGTTCCGCTCGAGGAACACATCGCCTTTCTCATCGAGACCCTGAAGCCGATCGCCGACGAAATCGGCCTCTAATGGTATAAATATGGCTTCCCGTTCGAACTAAACCCTTTCGGAGGAAAGGACTTGCTGCCATGAGCACCGTCGAGACCATCTCTCCCCGGACCATTCGTGCGCGGTCGATCCTGAAGGACCAATCCGGCGAGCAGCTGCGCGCCCTCGCCCAGTCGGGAGAGAAGACGACCGAGTACGGCTCCCCCGTCTACGCCACACGGATCAAGAACCGGTCGGCGAAAAAGACCTACATCGTCGCCGACGGCGTCTCGGTCGGGGTCATGCAACAGTCGATCGAGGGCGCCCGCGCCGCGGAGAAGATCCGCGAGGTCCAGGAAGCCCTGGCGAACATGGACCTGATCCAGGTGGACCGCCGCATGGGAATGAGCTCCGAGGTCCCGATCCACTGCCGCCTCTTCGTGCCGAAGGAGTACGCGCGCATCGCGTACATGTGGCATAACATGCTCTTCCCGTCGCCGTCCTCCCAGGAACCGGACTTCATCTCCGTCTACGTTCCCGACTGGCCGGAGACCTTCATCTTCTGCGACGTCAACCAGGGCTACACGTACATCCTCGGCACCGACTACCCCGGCGAGGCCAAGAAGTCGATGCTGAGGCAGGCCATGTACTGGATCAAGCGCAAGGGCGGCCTCGGCCTCCACGCCGGCTCGAAAATCCTCCGCGTCGCGGGTCCCGACGCGAAGCTCCACGACGTGGGATTCCTGCTCTTCGGCCTCTCCGGAACGGGCAAGACGACGCTGACCCTGCACGACCACGGCCTCGTCGAGCCGGAGAAGGCGATCATCAAGCAGGACGACGTCGTGCTCCTGACGCGCGACGGGCGGGCCTTCGGCACCGAGGACGGCTTCTACATCAAGACCGAGGGCCTCGAGCCCTCGCAGACCGTTCTCTGGGGCGCGGCGACGCACCCGACCGCGGCTTACGAGAACATCAAGGTGGGCGACGGCGGAGAGGTCGATTTCCTCGACACCTCGCTCACGTCCAATGGGCGCGGCGTCGTTCTGCGGCGCTTCATCAAGGGCTCCGGCGACGGGATCGACCTCGAGAAGGCGAACAAGATCGTGTTCATCACGCGGCGCAACGACGTCGTCCCGGTTTGCGCCCGCCTGACGTCCGAACAGGCAGCGGCCTACTTCATGCTGGGCGAGTCGATCGAAACCTCGGCCGGAGATCCGACCAAGGCGGGCCAGGCCAAGCGCGAGGTCGGCACGAATCCGTTCATCGTCGGCCCCGAGGCGCAGGAGGGCAACCGGATCCTCCAGATTCTTCGCGAGAATCCGGACATGCACGCCTACATCCTCAACACCGGCTCGATCGGCGCCAAGGACGGCTCGGCGGGCGACAAGATCACCATCAAGATCTCGACCGAGATCATGAAGCAGATCGCCAAGGAGGGCATCCGCTGGGAAAAGGATCCGGACTGGGGTTACGAGGTGCCCAAAGAGGTGCCCGGGGTCGACCTCGGCAAGTACGACCCACGCAAGCACTACTCGGCCGACGAGTACAAGGCGCTCATCGACAAGCTGCGTACGGAGCGGCGGGAATGGCTGGCGAAGTTCCCGGGGCTCGATCCGGCGATTCCGAAGGCGATCGAGAAGCAGTAGCGCCGGATGTCGTAAAGGCGGGGCTGCCCCGCCCTACGGCCTCTCATTCGCCCAGGTACGCCTCTTTCACCTTCGGGTTCGCGGCGACGTCCGCCGAGGTCCCCTCGAGCGCGACCCGTCCCGTCTCCAGGACGTAGGCGCGCTTGGAGTGCCGCAGCGCCGCGTTGGCGTTCTGCTCGACGAGCAGGACCGGGACGCCGGCCCGGTGGATCTCCTCGATCGCCTCGAAGATGGCGTGGACGACGATCGGCGCGAGGCCGAGCGAGGGCTCGTCGAGCAGCAGGACGCGGGGCTTCGACATCAGCGCGCGGCCGATCGCGAGCATCTGCTGCTCGCCGCCCGAGAGCGTTCCGGCGGTCTGATTGAGGCGTTCCTTCAGGCGCGGGAAGAGCGAGTAGACGCGCTCGTAGTCGGCGGCGGCGCCGCCGTCGCGCCGCGCGTAGGCGCCCATCTCGAGGTTCTCCCGCACCGAGAGGTTGGCGAACACGATGCGGCCCTCGGGAACGAGGACGAGCCCGTCGCGCACGAGCCGGTGGGTCGGGACGCCGCGGGTCGATGCGCCGCGGTACTGCACCGCGCCGCCCGCCGCCGGCACCAGCCCCATGATCGCCCGCAGCGTCGTCGTCTTTCCGGCGCCGTTGGCGCCGATGAGCGTCACGATCTCGCCCTCGGAGAGCGTGAGCGATACCCCCTTGAGCGCGCCGATCGCCCCGTAGGAGACCGACAGGTCCCGGACCTCGAGGATCGCGCTCATGCGCCCCCCAGGTAGGCCTCGATGACCTTGGGGTCGCGTTGGATCTGGGCGGGCGGCCCGATCGCGATCGTCGAACCGTAGTCGAGGACGTGGACCGTCTCGCAGATGCCCATGACGACCTTCATGTTGTGCTCGACGAGCAGGATCGCCATGCCGAAGCGGTCGCGGATCCAGCGAATCAGATCCATGAGCTCGGTGGACTCGTGCGGGTTCATGCCCGCCGCGGGCTCGTCGAGCAGGAGCATGCGGGGCGCGGTCGCCATGGCGCGGGCGATCTCGAGGCGCCGCTGGCTGCCGTAGGGCAAGTTCTTCGCGCGCTCGTTGGCGAGGTGGTCGAGCTTGAAGATCTTCAGCAGCTCGAGGCTCTCGCGCCCGACCCGCTCCTCCTCGGTCCGGTGCGCCGGCGTGCGGAGCACGGCCGTCGTCAGCGTCGTCGCCTGGCGGCAGTCGAAGGCGACCTTGACGTTGTCGAGCACCGACATCTCGCCGAAGAGGCGAATGTTCTGGAAGGTCCGGGCGATCCCGCGGCGCGTGATCCGGCCGCACCGCTCGCCCGCGATCGAGGCGCCCTCGAAGAGGACGTCGCCGGAGGTGGGCGCGTACACGCCCGTGATGACGTTGAAGACGGTCGTCTTGCCGGCGCCATTGGGCCCGATGAGGCCGTACAGGTGGCCCGGTTCGATCGTGAGGTCGAGCGCGTTGACGGCGCACAGACCGCCGAATTCCATGGTGACGCGCGAGAGCTGCAGGCTCGGCATGGGGGACGCCCTACGCGCCCGGCGTTCCGGGGGCGGCGCCGAGCGACCGGCGCCGCTTCGTCAGGAACGTCACGAATTCCTTATGGCCGAGGATCCCCTGCGGGCGAACGATCATGAGAATGATCAAGAGCAGCGAGAACAGCACCATGCGGTACTGGGCGAACTCGCGCAGCCCCTCCGTCAGGCTGATGTAGAGCACCGCGCCGAGCACCGAGCCCGTGATCGAGCCGAGGCCGCCGATGACGATCATGATGATGATCTCGAAGGACTTGAGAAAGGTGAACGACCGCACGTTGATGTACATGAGGTAGTGGGCGAAGAGGCCTCCCGCAACGCCGGCCATGGCCGACGACACCACGAAGGAAATGACCTTGGCCCGGGTCGTGTGGACGCCCATCGCCTCGGCCGCGATCTCGTCCTCGCGGATCGCCACCAGCGTCCGTCCGAAGGAGGAATGGACGATGCGGTGGACGACGAGCACGGTCGCCGCGGCGAACAGGTAAATCCAGAAGAAGTTCGCCAGCTTCGGGATGCCCGAGTAGCCGCGCGCGCCGCCGACCGCGTCGATGTTGAGGATCACGACGCCGATGATTTCCCCGAAGCCCAGCGTGACGATGGCCAGGTAGTCGCCCCGCAGGCGCAGCGAGGGCACGCCGACGAAGAATCCGGCGATCGAGGCCAGGACGGCCCCGATCGTCAGCGCGACGAGGAGCACCGCCCCGTCTCGGGCGAACTCCGGCAGGAAACCGAGCGCCGAGCGCAGCGCCTCGCCGAACGTCACGGTGAAGTAGGCCGAGGCATAGGCCCCGATCGCCATGAACCCGGCGTGGCCGATCGAAAACTGGCCGGTGAACCCGTTGATGAGGTTCAGGCTCACCGCCAGCGTGATGTTGATCCCGGCCAGGCACAGCACCTGCAGCAGGTACGGCGGCAGGGCGAAGCCGGGAAAGACCGACCCGACGAAGACGCCGTTCAGGAAGAGCAGTCCCACGAAGACGCCGGCGGCGGCGATCCAGCCCCTCACACCTTCTCCTTGTGCACGCGGCCGAGCAGGCCCTGCGGCCGCAGGATCAGGACGAGGATCAGGATCCCGAACGCGATCGCGTCCCGGTACGTCGAGGAGAGGTAGCCGACCACCATGACCTCGGACGTGCCGATGAGCAGGCCTCCGAGCACCGCTCCGGGAACGGAGCCGATGCCGCCCAGGACCGCGGCGACGAAGGCCTTCAGGCCGTACGGGATCCCCATCAGCGGGTCCACCTTCGGGATCTGCATCGCGATCAGGACACCGCCCGACGCCGCCAGCGCGGATCCGAGGGCGAAGGTCACCGAAATGATCCAGTCCGTCGAAATGCCCATGAGCTTGGCCGCGTCGAGGCTGAAGGACACCGCGCGCATCGCCTTGCCGGTGCGCGTCTTCATGATGAAGAACCGCAGCAGGACCATGAGCAGGAGCGACACGGCGATGACCGTGATCTGCTCGCTCGTCAGGCGCATGCCGCCGAAGCGGAAGTCGGTCCGCGGGGCCAGCGACGGAAAGAACTTCGGATCGGGCCCGAACACGAGCTGGGCCACGTTCTCGATGAAGAGCGAGACGCCGATGGCCGTGATCAGCAGCGTCAGCCGCGCTTCCTTCCGCACCGGCCGGTACGCGAGCCGCTCGATCAGGACTCCCAGCAGCGCGCAGGCGATCATCGACCCGAGCATGACGAGCAGCGCCGACGCGAGCGACGGTTCCTTGCGCTGGAGCAGCCGCGACAGGTAGTAGCCGACGTAGGCGCCCACCATGTACACGTCGCCGTGGGCGAAGTTGATCAGGCGCAGGACCCCGTACACCATGGTGTAGCCGAGGGCGATCAAGGCGTAGATCGACCCGAGCGACAGGCCGTTGACCAGCTGCTGGAGAAAGGTCGTCATCGCCGAGCTGTCAGCCGTCAGCCTTCAGCTGTCAGCTCCCGTGGAGCGATTACAGCTTCACCGCCTCGGGCTTGATGGTCTCGACCAGCAGGTACTTGCCGTTCTCGACCTTCAGGATCACCGCGGGCTTGACGGCGTTGCGGTCCGCGTTGATCGAGATCGTGCCCGTCACGCCGGGGAAGTCCTTGGTGGCGCCGATCGCGTCGCGCAGCTTCGCGCCGTCGGTCGAACCGGCCTTCTCGATCGCGGCCGCGAGGACCCGCGCGGCGTCGTAGGCGAGGGCCGCCAGCGCGTCGGGCACCTGGCCGTATTTCGCCTTGTAGTCGGCGACGAACTTCTGCACGGCCGGGTTCGGGTCGTCGGTCGAGTAGTGATTCGAGAAGTAGCAGCCGTTCATCGCCGCTCCGCCGATCTCCCAGAGCTTCGGCGAATCCCAGCCGTCCCCGCCGAGAAACGGCACCGTGATGCCGAGCTCCCGCGCCTGGTGCACGATCGTGCCGACTTCCGTGTAGTAGCCGGGCAGGTAGACGGCCTCGGGGTTGGCGGCCTTGATCGCCGTCAGCTGCGCCCGGAAGTCGGAGTCGCCCTGGCTGTAGGACTGCTCGACGACGACCTCCCCGCCGAGCTGGCGAAACTGCTGGCGGAAGAACGTCTGCAGGCCGACCGAATAGTCGCTGCGGACGTCCACGAGGATCGCGACCTTCTTGAACTTGAGCGTGTCGGCCGCGAACTTCGCCATGACGGCGCCCTGGAACGGATCGATGAAGCAGACGCGGAAGATGTAATTGCCGACCTGCGTCACGCGCGGGTTGGTCGAGGAAGGCGAGATCATCGGAATCTGATTGGACTGGCAGATCGGCGCGGCCGCGAGGGAGTGGGACGACGCGACGTGGCCGAGGACGGCCGAGACGCCGTTCTGGTTGATGAGCTTGGTCACGACCGTGCCGGCTTCTTCGGGCTTGGACTGGTCGTCCTCGACGAGCAGCTTGATCTGCTTGCCGAGCACGCCGCCCTTCGCGTTGATTTCCTGGAAGGCCAGCTCCGAGCCGTTCTTCGTGGAGATGCCGAACGTGGCGATCCCGCCGGTCAGCGAGCCGTACTCGCCGATCAAAATCTCCTTCTGAGACCCCTTGGAGCCGCAAGATACGTTGACGGCCAGAACCGCCGCCATACAGACCGCGGCGAGCACTCGAAACCTCATGGTTCGGGACCTCCTCGTCTTGACATCCAACCGGCCTGCGGAAAGACGGCGTATTCTTTCGCAGCAGGCGCTGGAAGTCAAAACATCCTTTCTGTCAATGCCTTAGGCTAGAATCCCCCCCGAGAATTAGAAGAGAGAGGCGCAACTTCATCAACGACAGCCCATCGACACCGGCCGACACGGCCCACCCCGCACGGAGCTCCGAGCCCGCACCCCGCATCCGCCCGCGCAGCGAGCACCCGATCTCGCGGTCGCGCATCGATCCGGACGCGCTCAAGGTGCTCTACCGCCTGCAGACCGGGGGATACAAAGGCTACCTGGTCGGGGGCAGCGTCCGGGACCTCATGCTCTCCCGCACGCCCAAGGACTTCGACATCGGTACCGACGCCCACCCGGCGGCTCTGCGCAAGCTCTTCCGCAATTGCCGGATGATCGGCCGGCGCTTCCGGCTGGCGCACATCCTGTTCGCCAACGGGAAGGTGATCGAGGTCGCCACCTTCCGCCGCCGGCCGGACCCGGTCCTCGATGCCGCCGGCCACGAGCTGCTCCAGACCTCGGACAACACCTTCGGGACGCCCCGCGAGGACGCGCTGCGCCGGGACTTCACGATCAACGGGCTTTTCTACGACATCTCCGACTTCTCCGTCATCGACCACGTGGGCGGCCTCGACGACCTCGAGGCGGGCCTCGTGCGCACGATCGGCGACCCGGACATCCGTTTCCAGGAGGACCCGGTTCGCATGATGCGCGCCGTCGAGTTCGCCAGCCGGCTCGGCTTCGCGATCACGCCTGACTCCTACGAGGCGATCCTGCGGCACCGCAAGGCGATCGTGAAATCGGCGCCCCCGCGGGTCACCGAGGAGCTCGCGCAGACGCTGCGAGGCGGCCACGCCCTGCCGACCCTGCTGCTCCTGCGCGAGGTGGGCCTGCTCGACGTGCTTCTGCCCGAGCTCGCCCTGGTCCTGCGCCAGATCGACCCGGACCATGCGCGCGGGACGGGACACCTGTTCTGGGCGCTGCTCGACGTGCTCGACGCCGAGCGGCGGCGCGGCCGGGTCTTCGAAGATCCCGTCCTGTACGGGCTCCTCTATTTACCGATCGTCCGCGCCCGGGTCCGCGACATCGCGCCCGACGGCGACCCCGACCCCAACCGCCTCGCGACCGTCATCGAAGACGTCGTGACGCCCCTGGCCTTCCGGATGTCGCTGCCGCGCGCGGCGACCGACCGGATCAAGCAGGCCCTCGCCATGGTTGGCAAGCTCTCGCACCGGCCGGACTCGAAACTGGTCACGCGGCGATTTGCCATGCGCGAGGCCTTTCCGGCCGCGCTCGACCTCTTCGAGCTGACGGCGATGGCGACCGGGCGCGGCCAGGAGCTGGTCCGCGACTGGCGGGCCCTGGAGGCCCGCATCGCCCACGCGCGCGAGTCCGGCGAGATCCCCGCTCCCCCGCCGCCTCCCCCGCGCCGGCGGCGCCGCGGCGGACGGGGACGCCGGGGACCGTCGCCCGCCTGAGGCCGGCCAGCCGGGATTTCGAACTAGAATCCCGGCCATGTTCCTCTCGTCCAACTTCCTCGGCATTCCCCCCGAGGAGAACACCCTGGAGAAGAGCCGGGTCGCGGTCCTGCCCTGCCCGTACGAACGCACCGTGTCGTACGGCGTGGGCACCAAGAACGGCCCCGCCGCGATCCTCGAGGCCTCGCACTACGTCGAGCTTTACGACGACGAGCTCGACGAGGAGGTCTACCGGGTCGGCGTTCACTCGCTGCCGGCGTGGCTGCCCGACAACATGGAGCCGGAGGCCTGCGTCGAGGGGCTCGAGAGGGTCGTCGCGGATCTTCTCGGCAAGAACCTCTTCGTCCTGACGCTCGGCGGCGAGCACTCGATCGCGCCCGGGCCCATCCGCGCCCACCGCGCGAAGTACCCGAACATGTCGATCCTCCACTTCGACGCCCACGGCGACCTGCGCGACGAGTACGAGGGCCAGAAGTACTCGCACGCCTGCGCGGCGCGCCGCTGGGTGGAGCTCGGGATTTCCTCCGTCCACGTCGGCATCCGATCCATCTCCAAGGAAGAGATCGACTATGTCCGCGAAAGCGGGACGATGATCGTCTCCAACCGGGAGATGCACCTCTCCGACGCCTGGATGGAGAAGGCGCTGCGCCGGCTGACGAACGAGGTCTACGTCACGTTCGACGTGGACTTCTTCGACGGCTCTCTCGTCCCCGCCACCGGGACGCCCGAGCCCGGCGGCGGCACGTACGACCAGGCCCTCTCGATCCTGCGCCGCGTGGCCTCGGAGCGCCGAATCGTCGGCGCCGACGTCGTCGAACACGCCCCGCTGGCGGGCAACCGGGCCCCGGACTTCATGATCGCGAAGCTCTGCTACAAGCTGCTGGGCTATGCCTTCTTTCCCGAGAAGGCCCGCAATCCCGTCCTGTCGCCTCGATAGCCCGACAGCACGATGGGCACCGCAGACCCGGCTGGACCGAGTAACACCATTTCTGTCAATGGTTTGAAGGTGCAGCTTCGCCGTCTGCGATTCGCGGCCGCTCGTCCGGCTTTCCGAACATTCCGCCGCGACCTGCGTCTACTCCCACTGAGGGCAGTGTGAGCACCAGCACGACCGACGAAAAAGACCTGGTGGCCCGCTGCCGCGAAGGCAACGACGACGCCTGGAGGGAGCTGGTGGATCGATTCGGCCCCAAGGTCTACGCGATCGCGTACCACTTCACGTTGAAACGCGAGGACGCCGACGAGCTGTCGCAGGAGATCTTTCTCAAGCTCTTCGAGAACCTGCACCGATACGACGGCGGGTTTCCGCTGGTCGCGTGGATCCTCTCGGTCTCCCGCAATCTCTGCATCGACCGCTACCGGCGCCGCAAGCGCGAGAAGTCCTTCCGCTTCGTCTCGGACGAGGCGGTCACCGGGCTGCTGAAGTCCGACGACGATCCGGTCAGCCTGGCGCTCAAGAAGGAGCGCACGCAGATGCTCTTCTCGGCGCTGGCCGACGTCCCGGAGGACCTGGCCGAGATCCTGATCCTGCGCGACCTGAACGGCCTCGCCTACGACGAGATCGGCAAGGCCCTGGAGCTGCCGGAGGGAACCGTCAAGTCGCGCCTCTTCCGGGCGCGCGCCGAAGTGGCGCGCAAGATCCGCGAACGGCACGAGAACAAGAACGCGCCGGGCGCGTTCGCGTCGATCGCCATCGCCGCGGCGGGAATCGTATGAGCTGCCGCGAGCTCGAGCGCCTGTTCGTCGCCGGCGCGCCGGACGCCGAGGCCGCGGCCCACCGCGCCGGGTGCGGCGAGTGCGCGCGACTGGGGGCGGACCTCGACCGGGCGGCCTCCTACGCCGCCGGCCTCCGGCCGCCGCCCTGGAGCCCGCGGCTGCGCCAGGCCCTGCTCGACATTCCGCGCACGACCGTTTCGTGCGAGGCCGCCGACCCCCTCCTGGCGGCGCTGCTCGAGGGCGACATCGCCGGCGCCGACGAGAGGCGCCTGCGCAGCCACCTCTCGCGCTGCGCCGGATGCACCGCGGCGGCCGAGGCTCTCCTCGCGATGCGGGATCTCGCCGCCCCGGAGCCGCCGCCCTGGCTCGCGACGCGCCTGGCGGCCGTGCGCCCGCAGAAGAAGAAGAAGTCCTTCTGGCGATCGGCCTTCTCCGGAAGGATGGTCGTGACGTACGCCTACACCGCCGCGGTCCTCGTGATGCTGTTCGGACTCAATCCGACGGCGGTCGTGCGCAACGCCCGCTTCGCGAGCCTCGGCGAGAGCACACGCAACGTGATGACCGTCGCGGAGAGCTCGGTCGGCGACCGGCTCGGCGCTCTGCAGGAGAAAGCCCTCCGCACGCTCGCGGTGTGGCGCGGCCACGTCGGCGGCTATGGCCGGGCGGCCGTTTCGAACGCGATCAGCATCGTGTGGCGCCCGGAGCAGAAGAAGACGCCTCCGCGCCCGCGCCTCGGCAAAGAGGGCGGCGCGGTTTCCGGCAGCGACGGCGTCCAGCTGGCCGGCGGCGCGCGGCCGGAACCTTTTGCTGTCCGATTTCGTGTGTAAGAGCGACGACGGAAGTCGACGAGGAGAAATACGATGAGCGACAACTACAATCCCCCGCCCGCGGCGCCCCAGCCGATTCCCGCCGCCGCGCCGGCGCCCCCGCCGCCTCTCGTGGTGCCCTACCCCGTGATCGTGGACCGCAAGTCGCCCGTGCTGGCGGCCTTCCTGTCCTTCTTCCCCGGCCTCGGGCACCTGTACCTCGGCCTCTATCCCCGCGCGTTCGCGATCGGCGGCGCCTTCATCCTCGGAATCATGTTCACGTCGCACGGCCGGGCGGGCGAGTTCTTCGGCCCGCTCATCGCGTTCGTCTGGTTCTTCGCGGTCATCGACGCGGTGCGCCAGGCCAAGGCCATCAACCGGGGTCAGATCGCCGAATCCGGCTTCGCGCCCGAGCAGCAGATTCGCAAAGCTGCAGAGGGGACGGCGGGGCTCACGTGGGGCGTGATCCTCGTGGGCATCGGCGCGCTGTGGCTCGCCGACAAGTACGTGGACCTCGACGCTTTCTGGGACATCGTGGGCAGCTGGGGCGGGCCCGCAGCCTTCATCCTGTTGGGCATCGTCCTGATCGCGAGCCACGTCCGGAGCGCCCGGCGCCGGAACGAGGCCGGGCAGGGTATGCCGCCGAGGAGTTCGTAGCTCACCCCTCACCCCTCACCCCTACGCCCCTCTCCCGCCGGGAGAGGGGTTTTACTTTTCTCTGACTAGCGGCGCTTGAAGTACTTCTCCAGATCCGCCTCGGACATGGAGAGCACCACCGGCCGGCCGTGGGGGCAGGTGAAGCGGTCGCGCGTCTTCGCCCAATCCGAGACGAGGTGACGGATCTCCTCGGGGGCGAGGTGGTAGCGGATCGTGACCGCCGATCGGCAGGCGAGGCTGGCAGCGAGCCGGTCGCGCCGCACGGTCTCGTCGGTATTGCCGGCCTCGGCCGCCAGGCTCGCCAGGGCGCTGCGCAGCGTGTGTCCCGGATCGCGCTCCGTGGTCTCGGCGGGCAGGGCCGCGATCGCGTACGAGCGCCCCGACATCGGCTCGATCTCGAATCCCGAGGCGGCCAGATCGTCCATGCGCGCTCCGAGGGTCTCGACCTCCTCCGGGCTCGCCTCGAAGAGCACGCGCATGAGGAGTTTCTGCGACAGGACCCGGCCTGACGCGATCCGGTCCCGGATGCGCTCGTAGAGCGTGCGCTCGTGCGCGGCGTGCTGGTCGATCACGAGCAGGCCCTCGGGGCCGCTCGCGACGATGAACGATTCGCGGTGCTGCCCGATCGGCACGATGTCCGGAACTCGTTTCTCGGCCGGGATGGCCGCGTCGAGGGCCGGAGGCTCGGGGACGGGCGCGAGGGGAGGGACGCCGACCGGAGGCCCGGACGGGGCCGAAAAGGGGTCGCGGTACGACGCGGGCGGCTCCCCCAGGACCGAGGCCGGCGGAACGGGCCGCAGGCGCCGCTCCTCCTTGCCCGTGAGGAGGGCCGAGTGCACCGCATGGTAGACGAGGCGGAAGGCGGTGGCCGCATCGGCAAAGCGCACCTGCGTCTTCGCCGGCGAGACGTTCACGTCCACCGCGCCCGGCTCCGCCGTCAGGAAGAGGAAGACTCCCGGATGCCGGTCGAGCCGTATGGCATCGCGCGAAGCCTGCGCGATCGCCCGCGTGAGGGCACGGTCTTCCACCGGGCGCCCGTTGACGAAGAGGTACTGGTACCGGCGGCTGGGAAACGTCACCGAGCCCCGCGTCGCGTAGCCCGCCACGCGCAGCCCTCCCGATCGCGCCTCGAAGAGCTCGAGCTCCCCGAGCGTCGCGCGGCCGAAGACCTGCAGGATGCGGGCGCCGCGGTCCACCGCGGCCGGGGCGTCGAGCGACTCGCGGCCGTTGGAGCGCAGCGAGAAGGCGACGGCGTGGTTCGAGAGCGCCGCCTTCGTGACGGAGGCCGCGACCGCCCGGGCCTCGGATTCGGGCGAGGCGAGAAACTTGCGCCGTGCCGGCGTCTTCGCAAAGAGCCCTTCGACGAGCACGTCGGTCCCTCGGGGACGCGCGGCCGGCTCCTCGGACACCGGTCCGCCGTGCTCGATCCTGAGGCGGATGGCTTCGGGCGACGACCCGTCGGAGGTCGTCAGCGTCAGCTTCGACACCGAGGCGATCGACGGCAGCGCCTCCCCGCGGAAACCGAAGGTCTCGACGCGGGCGAGGTCCTCGTCGGAAGAGATCTTGGAGGTCGCGTGGCGTTCGAGGGAGAGCCGCGCGTCTTCGGGGGACATGCCCGTGCCGTCGTCGCGCACGAGGACGCGGTCCACGCCGCCGCCGTCGACCTCGACCTCGATCCGCGAAGCGCCGGCATCGAGCGCGTTCTCGACGAGCTCCTTGACGGCGGAGGCCGGGCGCTCCACCACCTCGCCCGCCGCGATCCGGTCGATGACCGTGCTCTCGAGGCGGTGGATGCGGACAGTCATGGCGCGAAAGTGTATCCCGCCGCATACGGCGCTCCCGCTCGCGACAATCATTAGTCAGACGGTTCGCCGGCGAACCCCACGAAAGGGGTTCCAACATGAGAAGGACACTCGCGCCGGTGCTCGCCCTCTGCGTTCTCGTGACAAGCGCTTCTGTCATCCGCGCCCAGAACGGACCCGACAACGACGCCGACGGAGCACCCGGGTACGTCAACAGCGTCTTCCACCATGGGCAGATGGATTCGATCAACATGTACAACGGGCAGTTGACGATCCCGATCGCGATGGGGCCGTCCTATCCGGTCGGCCCGAGGCTCCGGGTCCAGGTCGTGATGTCCTACAACTCGAGATCGACCGACTACGGCGCGCCGGCGCCGCTCGAGCAATCCGGCTTCTTTTACTTCCAGCCCCTGGCCGGCAACCCCTCGCTCGGCTCGGGCTGGGAGCTGACGCTCGGCGCGATCAAGACCTGCAAGCACGGCGTCATCCTCGGCAACTGCTACTTCGCCCCCGACGGCAGCCAGCACATGTTCGGCGGCGGTCCCAAGGCGAGCGACGCCTCGCAGCTCTATCTCTCCGGCACGGGCCCCTTCGACATGTGGGACGGCGACGGCAACCACTACGTCTTCGGCTGGCACGTGACGGGTTACGACGACATCGGCCTGCCCGAAGGCTACACGCACGACTTCGGCCGGGGGCGGGATGGGTGGTACCTGACGTCGGTGACGGATCCCTTCGGCAACGGCTACACGATCGGCTACTACGACCGCTCCATGGTCGCGACCCCGCTGTGGACCTACGGGGCGTCGACGTGTCCCATGCACACGACGACGATCATGCAGATGCGCAATCCCGCGGCGACGAGCACGTGGATCCCGAAGGACATCACGCTGCCGTCGGGAAGCCGGGTGCACGTCAACACCGGCCCCGTCCTCGGGATCTCGGGAATGATCACCTCGGTCGATTTCCCGGAGCTCGTCGACGGGAGCGCGGCGACGAAGACCTGGACGCTCGGGTACGAAGGGGCCTTCGTCGCGATCAACCACGGCTGCGGCACGACCGGCAACGTTCCGGTCAACGTGCCGCGCCTGAAGAGCCTCACGCTCCCCGCCGACGATTCCGGAGCGAGCCCGTCGTACCAGTTCTCCTCGTCGGCCGAGTTCAGCCAGGTCCTGCTCGACCAGGTCACGCTGCCGACGGGTGGATCAATTCAGTATTGCTACAACGTCTACACGTTCTTCCACGGGCGCGGCGGCAAGCTCGAGCCGGGATGTCCCGGGATGACGCCACCCCGGGACGATCCGGACAACGTGGTGATCCGGTCGTCCCTCTGCCCCCTGGCCGTCTCCGAGGATCAGGAGCCGGAGATCCCCGGCCAGTGCACGGCGACGAACCCGAACCGGTGGATCGACATCCAGACCGGCGTCGTGCGCCGCCGGGAGATCGTGGGGGCCGTCCACAACGACACGATTTACATGCAATACGCCTACCCGTTCGGCGAATCCGGCGACGCCGCTTCGCCTCAAAATTCCCAGACCCTGACGGTCGCCGTCTTCCCCGGCACCGACCAGAACGGCGACGCCGGCCGCAGCCGCGCCAAGGCCGTCCTCTTCAGCAGCACGCGGGGAGCCGGTGGCGGCGGGACCGAGCGCGGCAGCGTTCCCGGCGACATCGTGGGAGCGGAGCTCGAGGAGAGGGTCTTCGAAACGGATCCCACGACCGGCGCTCTTCAGGATCCGCCCTGCGGCGGGAGCACCGACTCGGCCTTCTGCGGCAGCAAGGCGGTCCGGGTCGTCCAGAAGGCCTACGAGGTCGATGCGGCCGGCCTTCCGGGCAGCAACCGGCGGCTGTGGCAGGAGACGACGCTCTACGGGGCGAGCACCTGCGGCGGCTGCCCGCATCACGCCGTCGCGTTCACGTTGACCGGCGCGGACACGTGGGAGGGCAACGGCCGGCACTACAACGTCGAGACCCACACGGGCACCCTCGGCGGCGACACCCGGACGATCACCACGGATTGGGCACCCGTCAACTGGGCCACGCCTCCGTCGCCGAGCCAGCCGGCGCTCCCCAACCTTTGGAACCAGCGCACGACCACGGAGGGCTCCTCGACGCGCGACGAGTCCTTCGAGTTCGAAACCACTCCGCCCACCGGGTTCCTGAAGGGCTCGTTCGTTTACGACGCTGCCCGGGACATCGCGTTCATCACCTGCCGTTACAGCGACGGGTCGGGAAACGTGGACAAGGAGTTCACGCGCACGCTCGCCACCGCGTCCGCTCCGCCGAGGACGTATTGCTCGGCCACCCACCCGACCTTTCCGAGCTCCGTCGGCACCGACGGGGACATGTTCGGGAAGGACTACACGTGGCAGCACGGCGAGTTGTTGTCGGCGCGCTGGATCAACGGCTCCG
>DATMNJ010000180.1:0-5362 GCA_035569175.1 Thermoanaerobaculia bacterium
CGACGCCCTTGACCACGCCCTCGGTCAGCGCGCCCCTGCGGAAGGCCTCCTCCATCACCGCGGCCACTTCCTTCCAGAGCTCTTCGCCGCACTTCTCGTGGATCGCAACGTCGCCGAGGATGCGGAACTTGCGAATGCGCGGCGCGATGTAAATCAGAACGCCGTTGCGCTCGGCCGTCTTCGTCATCCCGAGCAGGTGGAAGCGCCGCAGCGCCCGCTCCTCGAGGTCCTTCGGCACGTGGCGGGTGACGTGGACGCGGATCTCACCGGACGACTTGAGCTCGGCCGCGGCGATCGCCGCGACGATGTGGTCCGAGTCGAACTGGGAGAAGTAGCTCGCCATCGCTCACCAACTCCCCGAGGCGCCGCCGCCTCCGAAGGAGCCGCCGCCGCCCGAGAACCCGCCGCCGCCTCCGGAAAAGCCGCCGCCGCCCCCGAAACCGCCGAAGCCTCCCCCGCCGAAGCCGCCGCCGCCCATCCACCAGCCTCCCCCGCCATGGCTGCGGAAGCGGTTGCGCCGGAAGATCATCGGAAGCACGAAGAAGACGCCGAAGAAGATCGCCATCGTGAGACAGGAACCGAACTGGTCGCTCTTGCGCCGGCGCCCCTCGTTCACGGTGCGGCCGGAGCCCTTGTACTCGCCCTTCACGGCGGCCATCATGGCGGTCGCGCCCGCCACGATGCCCCCGGGGTCGTCGTTCTCTCGGAATCGCGGCACCATCTCTCCGTCGATGATCTGCTTCGACGTGGCGTCGGGAAGGGAGCCCTCGAGGCCGTAGCCGACCTCGATGCGCACCTTGCGGTCCTCCGTGAAGACGAAGAGGATCGCCCCGTTGTCTTCCTTCTTCTGACCGGCGCCCCACTTCTGTCCGGCGCGAACGGTGAAGTCCTCGAGGGTGAACCCTTCGGGAACCTTCTTGTCCACCCAGACGAGGATCTGGTCCGAGGTGTCGCGCTCGAACTGCTCGAGCCGCGCGTTCAGCGCCTCGGCCTGGCCGGGCCCGAAGGCTCCCGCCCGGTCCGTGACGTAGCGCTGCGGCTTGGCCGGGATCTGATCGTCGTAGCGGTCGGCGAGCAGAAAGCAGGCGGCGAAGACGGCGAGCGCCGCCAGAGCGATCGTCCGCGGCGCGCGCCGCCTCACCCGTGCCCCGTCCCCGCTTACCGCGCGGCCCGCCGCGTGGCGGGGCTCAATGCGCCGGCGCCGCGGTCGGCGCCGCGTTGTTGAAGTTGAACTGAACCTTGGGCGCCTGCTCCGCTCCCGGCGTCGTGGCCTTGAAGAAGGGCTTTTCCTTGAAGCCGAGAATGCCGGCCATCAGATTCGTCGGAAACCTCTTCAGGATCGTGTTGTAGGACTGCGCCGATTCGTTGAAGCGGCCTCGGGCCACCGTGATGCGGTTTTCGGTGCCTTCCAGCTGGGCCTGCAGGTCGCGGAAGTTCTGATTCGCCTTCAGCTCCGGGTACCTCTCGGTTACGACCAGGAGGCGCTGCAGCGCGGAGCCGAGCGAATCCTGTGCCTGCTGGTACCGGGCCAGCGACTCGGCGTCGGCCGGAGCCTTGCCGGGCGTGATGGTCGCGCGGCCGACCGAAGCGCGCGCCTCGGTGACGGCCGTCAGGGTCTCCTTCTCGAAGTTCGCCGCGCCCTGGACCGTCTGCACCAGGTTCGGGATCAGGTCCGACCGGCGCTGGTACTGGTTTTCGACCTCGGACCACGACTTGTCGACGTCCACGCCGAGCGTGACGAGCTTGTTGTACGTGCCCATGAAGGAGAGGCCCGCGATCAAGATGACGATGACGAGGATCCCGATGCATCCGAGTGCGAGTTTGCCCATGCCACTCCTCCTCACTGAATCGTTAAGGTGCCCACCGAACGAAGGGGGAAGTCTATATCCGCCCGGACTGGTGTTCCGTACCAGAAGTCTCGATGCCAGCCAGATGCGAGCAACGGGCCATGCGGCTCCTGCTTCCTCGGCCTCCGAGCCGTTTCGGGACGCTCGCTCGATACCGAGACTTCTTTGACAGGACCCTACCCCTCGGCCGTGCCGATCCGGGCCAGCACCCGCGCCGGCAGGAGCGCCCGAAGGGTCGCCGGCCCCGAGCCCTCCCAGGAAAGGCGGGCGACCGCGGCCTTCTTCATCGGGATCGCGAGGCCGGGGCGCCCCGCGACGAGTCGGCCGAGCAGGGACCCCATGTGGGGCTCGTGGCCGACGAGCAGGACCGATTGGGACTTTTCGGCGCGGATCTCGGCGAGCACGTCCTCCGGGTCGGCGTCGGGCTCGAGGGCGGCCGTCTCGCGCAACCGCGACGCGAGCTTCAGGGCCCGGGCGACGGGCTCCGCCGTCTGCCGCGCCCGGGCGAAGGGGGACGTCAGCACCAGCTCGATGCCCGGCTCGAGGGCCGCGAGGCCCCGCGCGACCTCGCGGGCCCGCTTGTGACCGTCCTCGGACAGAGTCCGGTCCGCGTCGCGGCCGGAGGCCGAGCGGTCCTCGGCGGTGGCGTGGCGCAGGAGCCAGATCTCCATGGCGATGGAGTCTAACAAGCTTCCCTGTATTCTTACGCCGCATGACACTGGCCAACGGGGAGCAGCTCGGCCCCTACGAAATCCTCTCGCCCCTCGGAAAGGGCGGCATGGGGGAGGTCTACCGGGCCCGCGACACCCGGCTGCGGCGGGAGGTCGCGTTGAAGCTGCTGCCCGACGCCGCCGCCCACGACGCCGACAGCCTCCACCGCTTCGACCGAGAGACGCGCGCCGTCGCCACGCTGAACCACCCGAACATCCTGGCGATCCACGACACGGGCTCCTTCCGCAACGTGCCCTACGCCGTCACGGAGCTGCTGGAGGGCGAGACGCTCGCCGACCGGCTGCGCACGGGTCCGCTGAACCCGCAGAAGGCCGTCGAGGTCGCTTGCCAGGTCGCGGACGGCCTCGCGGCGGCCCACGAGAAGGGCATCATTCACCGCGACATCAAGCCCGACAACATCTTCCTCACCAACGAGGGCCGCGCGAAGATCCTCGACTTCGGAATCGCCCGCATCGAGCAGCCCGCGCGCACGGCAGGCCTGTCCGACACGATCACGAGCAGCCGCGGAGGGAGCTCCCAGTTTCTCGTCGGCACCGCCGGCTACATGTCGCCCGAGCAGGTCCGCGGCAAGCCCATCGACGGACGCACCGACATCTTCTCGCTCGGCGCCACGTTCTTCGAGATGCTGACCGGCCGCCGCGCGTTCATGCGCGACAGTCCGGTCGAAACGCTCGGGGCCGTGCTGCGCGACGACCCGCGCAAGCACGTCGAGGTGGAGAGGATCCCGGACGACCTGAAGGCCTTCGTGTTCCGCTGCCTCGCCAAGGACCCCGCCGACCGTTACCAGACGGCCCGCGATCTCGTGCTCGACCTGCGCTCCTTCCAGGCCGAGCAGCTGCGCCAGGCCTCCGAGCGCGTCACCTTCCGCTCCGAGCCTCCCTGGAAGCACCGCCGCCCGCGCATGCTCCTGCGCGCCGCGGGCGGGATCGTCCTCTTCGCCCTCGGTCTGCTTGCCGGATCCTGCTGGGAACGCTCACGGCAGGACCTGGCCGCCAGGCCGGCGACCGCCTCGGCGCCGTAGGCGCGTCCCCCTCACCCTAATCTGGTCCCCCCTTTCGGGGGGCGAGGGAGATTTCGGGACCCCTGGGATGGGGTGAGGGGCGCCTCGAGGGGCGCCCTCTAAGCCGAGGCGAGACCCGAATCGAGGTCCGCGCCCACGACCGGGAGAGCCGCGTGCGCCGCCTTCGGCCTGGGGATGGGCGCCGCACAACAGGGCTCCTTGCAGGCGTCGTAGAGCGTGCGGCGCTGGACGGGCGTGTAGCCGGCATCGGCGATGACGCGGCGCATCTCGTCCTGGCTCATCCTGTTGCGGGCGCCCGCGGCGTAGACGACGTTCTCCTCGATCATGATCGAGCCGAGGTCGTCGCCGCCGAAGGCCAGCGACACCTGGCCGATCTTGGCGCCCTGCGTCACCCACGAACCCTGGACGTGCTGGACGTTGTCGAGGAAGAGGCGCGAGACCGAGAGCGTCTTCAGGTATTCGAAGCCGCCGGCCTCGTCCACCTTGCCGTCGAGCTCGGTGTTCTCCTTCTGAAACGTCCACGGGATCCAGGCGGTGAAGCCCCCGGTGCGGTCCTGGAGATCGCGCACGACCTCCATGTGCTCGACGCGCTGTGCGTAGGTCTCCCCCACGCCGAACATCATGGTCGCCGTCGTGCGCATGCCGAGCCCGTGCGCGGACTCGTGCACGTCCACCCATTTCTCCGTCGGCGCCTTGGTCAGCGACCAGATGCGCTTGCGCACGGAGTCCTCGAGGATCTCGGCGCCTCCGCCCGGGATGGACTGCAGGCCGGCGTCCTTCAGGCGCGCGATCACGTCGCGCATCGGCCACTTCGTGATTTTCTGGAGGAAGTAGACCTCCGGCGCCGAGAGCGCGTGCAGGTGGATCGTCGGGAACGTCTCCCGGATGTACCGGAACATCGCCTCGTAGAAGGAGAACGGCAGGCCGGCGTGGACGCCGCCCTGCAACAGCACGCCCGTGCCGCCGAGGTCGATCGTTTCCTGGATCTTCTCGCCCATCTGCTCGTGCGAGAGGACGTAAGCCTCCGGATGATCCGCCGAGGGGCGGTAGAAGGCACAGAACTGGCAGCGGTAGACGCAGACGTTCGTGTAGTTGATGTTCCGGTCCACGATGTACGTCGCGACCGAGGGGTCGTTCCGGCGGTTGCGGACCGTGTTCGCCGCGGCGCCGAGAGCAAGGAGGTTGCCCTCCTCGAGCAGCGTCACGGCATCCGGCGGCGACAGGCGCTCGCCCGCGAGAACGCGGTCCAGGATGCCGGTGGTGCGGGGGGCGGCCATACGACCCCGATTCTAGAACGGAGCGGGGCTACGCCGTCTTGCCCTTCTTCTGCGCGAGGTCCCGCAGCGTCAGGTTCTCGAAGGCAAGGGCGACCTGGCGCGCGAGGGCGACCAGGGCGCGCGCATCGGGCGCGCCCGCAACCGCCGTCCTGCAGACGAGGATGAGCGTCACCGAGCCGAGGACCGCCAGGGGAATCATCAGCGCGGCGACGACGCCCGCGGCGCCCTTCGTCGCGGGAACGAGCGCGCCCTCGAGCGTGCGCCGCACGAGGCCGGCATAGGGCCGCTGCGCGATGCGCACCATCTCGAGGACCGGGCACTCTTGCTTCAGGAAGAACGTCTTGCCGGCCTGATCGGCGCCGGCTCCCCAGACCATCGGCGAACCGAATTGCCCGAGGACCTTGAACCCCGTCGGCTGGCAGTGGAGGAGGGCACCATCCGAGTAGAGCTCGCTGGCGTAGCGCAGGAGGACGAGGCCCGTCTCG
>DATMNJ010000181.1:0-2140 GCA_035569175.1 Thermoanaerobaculia bacterium
AGATTCCCGGATCGAAGCTCTCGGAGTCGCCGATCAAGTGCACGGCCGCCTCCGCGGAGTGCCGCAGTTTGCGGTGCAACGCGCCGAGCCCCAGCAGAAACGACGTGGTCGAGCTGGTGATCGTCGGAGGCTCCTGCCAGGCGGGACCGAACCGCCTTCCGACTGCCCAGGCGACGAGCAGATACAGCAGCGCGAGCTCGAGCAGAAGCACATCGAGGCTGGGAGCGCTCGAGTCGATCGGTACGGCGGCAGAGCCGACGAGCCCGTGGTGGTATTCGTCGATGACGATCCGCGGACCGAGGGCGACGCCCAACGACTCGAGCAGGTCCGCGTTGCCCGGATTCCCGAGACGTCCGTTCGACAGGGCGTCGGCCGGGAGAACGAGAACGCGGCCGCGGCCGCGCGAAAAAACGAAAATCGCCGGACTCGCCTTCGGACCGCCGCGATAGATCGCTCGCGCCCCCGGGGGCGGCCGGGGGATCTCGCCCGGAGCCCCGATGACGACGGCACTTGCCCCGGAGCCGAACGCCGCGTCGGGAGTCAAACGCCACTCGGCGGAAGCCGAGCGGTACCAGCGCCAGGGGTTGAGAGGCGGCTCGCCTGTCGCCGGCACGAGGACGAGTCCGAGAGCCTCGCCGAGCAGCGCGTCGAGCGGATGCGATTGTCCCGAGTAAGCGAAAACGACGGTCCCCCCGGAGGAGATCCGCCGCTTCAGCGCGTCGAGCTCGGCCGGCATCGGGATCGTCTGCCAGGGAAGCGTCAGAACGAGTGCTCCCTCTCCGGCGTCGTCCAACGGCCGATCGAGCAAAGCCACCGCCCTGCCGCGCCTTTCCCAGTAGGTCCGCGCCGCGAGCCAGCCGCCCGGCGAGGCCGAGATCGAGCTCGATCCCGCTGCGCCGGATCTCGTCACGAGCAGCGTCGCGAGGATCGAAGCGGCGAGCAGGGCCGCTCCTCCGAGAATCCATGCCCGCGGCTTCACGAGAGGCCCTCCTCGAAGCGCCGGAGGCACGCTGTCACGTCTTCCGCCGACGGGCCTCTGCGGCCATACATGAGAGTGTCGAGCCGCGCGCCCGGCTGGGACAGGTCCGGGCGTCGGGCCCGGTCGAGCAACTCCCGCGTCGTCCAGCTTTCGTCGATCGGCGCGCCCACGGCCAGGGACGCCGCGAGCCACCACCACAGCGCTTCGAGCGCGCCGGCGACGTCGCCTCGCGACAACCTCAGCTCGACTTCTCGTCTCCACCCGGCACGATCCCGCGAGGGGGCGCTCGCGGCCGCCGGGGTCCACGCGAGCCGCGGGGAGCCGTTCCGGCGCGAGCCCGGAAGGGCCCGCACGCGCCGCAGAATCGCGACCGCCAGAAGCCCGAGGGCGAGGCCGACCGCGGCGATCGCGACGAGCTCTATCGAGAGGCGCAGGTTCTCCCCGAGCGACGGGCGAGCCGAAAAAATCCTGGCCAGCCATCGCGCGAATCCGTTCGCGAGGGCGCTGACGTATCCCGTCCACTCCGGCCCCGCCGGGGTGCGTGCCACGCGCGTCTGGGCGAGGACCTCCCGAAGGAGGCCTCGCTCCGACGCGTGCAGAACGAAGGGCGTCTGAGGCGCCGCGAGAGCGCCCGGGACGGGAATCATCCGCGCGGAGCCGCCGGCGGCGCGGGCTGGCCGCCGAACCGCGCGTCGATCGCGGCCGCCAGGTCGCTGCCTTCCTTGCGCCGAACGACGTCCTGATAGAGCAGAACGATGCCGAAGGAGGAATAGATGTAGACGGCCGTCGTCGTCAGCGAGCCGAGAATCGCCGAGGCCATCCGCATCCAGATCGGCCCGTAGATCGCCTGCGGGTTGGCGGCGGCCCCCGACGCCACGCTGCGCGCCACCCGGACGCCTTGCATGGCCGAGAACGGAAGCTGGATGAAGAAGGTCACCGCATAGGCGATCAAACCCGCGACGAGATAGAGCAGGAAGATCTTCGTCGGCGTGTTCTTCAGGAACCCTTTGTGCGGGTTGTACCGCACGAGCTTCCAGCTGCGCCCGAGCGCGCCCGAGCCGAAGAGACGTTCCGCGGCCATGACGGGAACGACGAAGCTCAAGCCGAGCATCAGGTAGACGCCGGGGATGATGAGGCAGATGAACCCGGCCAGGATCACGA
>DATMNJ010000182.1:0-3439 GCA_035569175.1 Thermoanaerobaculia bacterium
ACACGGCGGGCAGCAGGAACAGGCTGACCGTGCCGGTGTTCTGCACGAAGACGTCGATCCACCAGTACGACGCCGGTCGGAGCCGGCACACGAAGAAGATCAGGAAGAGGACGCAGAGCAGGAAGAAGATCCGCGCCGACCGCTCCGACGGCACGCGCACGAAGACGAAGAGGCCGATCGCGTAGAACAGGAACCCGACCACCACCGCGTACAGGTACGTCTTTCCCCCGAGCCGCTCCGAGGACAGCTGGAGGCGGACCTCGCGCAGCTCGCCCCCCGGCGCGGCGTGCGGCTGGCTCGGGCACGGGCCGTTGCGCACCAGGTAGGAGACCTTCTCGCCGATCTTGTGCCGCCGCAGCTCCGCCGAGGCGTCGGAGCTCGACTTGACCATCCGCTTTCCGATGCCGAGGATGCACTCGCCGGCCTTGATTCCGGCCTTCTCGGCCGGGCTGGCCGGGACGGTCTCGCGGACCTCGATCCCGTCGCGGCCATACGGCACGGGCACGATCCCGTCGTAGGGGCGCGCCGAGAACATGTCGGCGATCGAGGCAATGGCCATCGCCAGCCCCAGGAATCCCACCGCCAGGATCCAGCCGGACCGGGGCCCGACGGCCGCGCGGCCCTTTTCCGAGGTTTTGCTCATCTTCCCCACGCCGAAAAAGAATCCAGAGGCCGCCCATGTTAATGGCAATCGCGCGCGAAAAATGTCCGCTCATGAGCGGGGATATCCTTCCCGCGTGCCGTTCATCACGTTCGAGGGCATCGAAGGCTCCGGAAAATCCACCCAGCTCGCACTCGCGGCCGAACGCCTGCGCGGGGCCGGCCGGGCCGTCCGAACGACCCGAGAGCCCGGTGGAACGCCGATCGCCGAAAAGGTGCGGCAGGTCCTGATGGACGCGGCGCACGCCGAGCTCGAGCCCATGGCCGAGTGGCTGCTCATCGAGGCCGCGCGCGTCCAGCACCTCGCGCAAGTCGTGCGCCCGGCCCTGTCCGAGGGGGCCTTCGTTCTCTGCGACCGGTTCTCGGACTCGACCGAGGCGTACCAGGCGGCCGGCCGGGGCCTGGATGCGGCCATGATCGCCGGCCTCGATGCGCGCGTTCGGGAGGGCCTGGCGCCGGAGCTGACGCTCCTCTACGATCTCGATGCCCGCGAGGGGCTCGCGCGCGCGAAACGGCGCGACCCGATCGCCGGGCGCTTCGAGTCGGCGGCCCTCGACTTCCACGAGCGCGTGCGCGCCGGATTCCTCGCCATCGCGCGCCGCGAGCCGCAGCGCGTGGCCGTCGTGCCGGTCGAGGGCGACGCCGCCGCGGTCTTCGCCCGGACGTGGCGCGTCCTTTCGGAACGGTTCGGGCTCCGATGACGGTCGCGACCGAAGACCTGCTCGAGCGGCTGGCCGCGTCCCCGGACCGGTTTCCCGGCGCGCTGCTGCTGACCGGCCCCTCCGAGACGCGGCTCGAGCGCGAGTCGCGGCGCCTCGCGGCGCGGCTCCTGTGCCCGGGCGACGACCCCGACGCGAGCTGCAGCAGCTGCCGCCGCGTGAACGCCGGACTCCACCCGGACTTCCTGTCGGTCGAGCCCGAGGGCGTGCAGATTCGCGTGGACCGCGTGCGCGAGGCCCTCGCCTTCGCGGCGGGAAGGCCTTACGAGAGCGCGCTGCGGGTAGTCCGCATCGTCCGGGCGGACCTGCTCGGCGTCGAGGCGGAGAACGCACTCCTGAAATCGCTGGAGGAACCGGGCGAGCGCCTGCGCTGGATCCTGACGACACCGCGGCCGGAGGCGCTCTTGACGACGATCCGCTCCCGCGCGACGCGGGCGGCCCTGCCCGCGCCCGGCCCGGCCGAGAGACAACGCGCGTGGCGCGATCGGGGCTTCTCGGAGGACGACGCCCGGGACCTGGTGCTCTTTGCGCAAGAGGACGAGGCGGAGCCCGCCTCCCGATTGGAGGAGGGCCGCCAGCTGCGCTCAGCCGTGGTCTCGGCCCTCGAGGAGGGCATCGGGCGCGGCAGCCTCGCGGCGCTCGTGCTGTGCGCGGAGCTTCTCGCTTCGAGCGAGCGCGGCTCGGCGCGCGTGCTCGCGGAGCTGCTCGCCGACGCGGCGCTCACGACCGCGTCGCCTCCGGCCGAAGCGCTGCGCCACCACGCGGTCGCCGGCCGGCTCGCAACCCTCGCCCGGCGCCTGCCGGCGGAGGCGCTGCGGGAGGCCGCGCTCGGCGCCGCCGATCCTCCGGCGGACAATCGGAAGGGCAACCGAAGGATGCACTTCGAGAAAGTGCTGCTGGGCCTCTTCGCCGCGCGAACCGTGGGCGCTTAGCCGGAGGCGAGCCCGGCCTCCCGGCCCGGGGTCTCGAGGGAGAAAACTCGAAGGAACCGTGGGGAGCTTCCGGGCCGACGGGCTACGGAAGGATCGGGAAGAGTGCGGACCTGGGAGCTAAAGACTGACGGAAGGTGTGGCAAAACAGAAAGACAGACGCCATCGGTCCTTCGCGCACCCCCAATCGATTCCTTCGAGTGCGTTCAGTATATGGCTAAAAGGCGAGGTCAAGCCGCGAGGCGCGGGGATTCTCCGAGCTGGCCGCCCGTAGGGAGCAGAGCCGCCGCCCGGGGCGGCCTCGAGCCCGCCCCCGCGACGGCCGACGTTTTCAGGGTTTGAGCGAGACCTCCACGGTTTCGCCCTTGCCGGGTCCGACCACGACCGTGCGCTCCTGGGTCGTCATCCCCGGCCGCGACACCGTGATCGTGTGCTGCCCCGGCGGAACCTGCAGGCCCCTCGAAAGGGTCGACAATTCCTCCCCGGTGCCCACGAAATGGTCGTTCAGGTAGACCGCGGCATCGGGCGGCTCGATCCGAAAGACGATGCGCGCGCGGCCCTTCGCCAGGTCGGGACCCTGGGCCGAAGGAGGTGGCGCCATCTGGGCGTCGCTCCCTTCTTCGGACGGCGGAGGCCCGCCGTAGTCGCCCGCCGGGGGGCGGCCCTGCCCGTTTCCGCGCCAGGACTGTCCCTGGGCCTGGATCCCGTTGGACTGGTCGTCGGAGCCCTGTACGTCGACGGGGTGCACCGGGCCGCCGCTCTCCTTCGAAAAGAACCGCTGTACGCCGCCCTCGGGCTCCGGGTTGTCGTACGAGCCGTATTGCGGCGCGCCCGGAACCTTTTTGAGCTTGTCGCTGATCTTGATCTGACCACCCGCCTTCGCATGCACGTCGACGGTCTTGGTCTCGAACCCGTCCAGGCGGAACTCGAGCTTGTAGTCGCCCTTCTTCAGATAGAGATAGTCCGGGCCGTCAAAATCGTCGGTCATCCCGATGAAGACGCCGTCGAGGAACACGCGCGTCGTTTCGGGCGAAACGTCGGTGTTCACGACCGCCCAGGCGCCCGGAGACATCGAGACGTAAGGGTTGACCGAGACATAGGCGCTCGGCCCACCGTAGCCGTAGCCGTAGT
>DATMNJ010000183.1:0-3682 GCA_035569175.1 Thermoanaerobaculia bacterium
GACGTCGGCGAGATGCGCACCGAGATCATCCGCCTCGCCAAGAAGAACGGCATGCACGTCGCCTCCGCCGGCACGCACCCGTTCTCCAACTGGGCCGACCAGAAGATCTTCCCGGACCCGCGCTACGACTCGGTCGTCCAGGAGATGCAGCTTCTCGCCCGGGCCAACCTGATCTTCGGCCTCCACGTGCACGTCGGGATCAAGGACCGCACCCTGGCCTTCCAGATCATGAACGAGGCGCTGTATTTCCTGCCCCACCTGCTGGCGCTCTCGACCAACTCGCCGTTCTGGCTGGGCCGCAACACGGGCCTCAAGAGCTTCCGGACCAAGGTCTTCGACCGTTTTCCGCGGACGGGCATGCCCGAGTATTTCGACACGCCCGCCGAGTTCGACGAATTCGTCCGCATCCTCGTGGGGACGAACTCGATCGACAACGGCAAGAAGATCTGGTGGGACGTGCGCCCGCACCCCTTCTTCGAGACGATCGAGTTCCGCGTGTGCGACGTCCCGATGCGCCTCGACGAGACGGTCACGCTGGCCGCCTTCTTCCAGGCGATCTGCGTCAAGCTCTATCGGCTGCGGCTGCAGAACCTGGGCTTTCGCCGATACCGGCGGGCGCTGATCCTGGAAAACAAGTGGCGCGCCAGCCGCTACGGCATCGAGGGCAAGCTCATCGATTTCGGCAAGGAGATCGAGGTTCCGTTCAAGAGCCTGGTCGCGGAGATGCTCGAATTCGTGGACGACGTCATCGACGATTTGGGTTCCCGCCGCGAGATCGAAGCGGTAAACTGGATCCTCGAGAACGGAACGGGCGCCGACCGTCAACTCAGGGTGTACGAGGCATCCGGCGGCGACCTGAAGAAGGTCGTCGATTACATCTGTGAGGAAACGCGGCACGGACTGCCGATCGAAACGCCGCCCCAGCGCAAGGCATCCTGAGGATGCCGGCGCGGCGGGCGTGAAACGAAGGAGCGCATCCTGACCCAGCAACTGAGAGAACTGCAGACCACGTACGCCGAGGACCTCGCCCCCGGAGCCCGTAACGCCATCCGGACGTGCCTGCGCATCCAGCCGTCGGAGCGCGTCGTCATCGTCACGGACCTCGAGACCGAGGAGATCAGCGCGAGCCTCGCCGACCAGGTCCGCGAGATCGGCTCGCCGTTCGAGGTCTTCCTGATGGAGGACTACGGGCCGCGCCCGATGCTGACGCTGCCGCCTCCGATCGCGGAGGCGCTGGAGCGGGCCGACGTCTCGATCTACGCCGGGCAGCCCAAGGAGGGCGAGCTCGCGTTTCGGCGCGCGCTCACGGCGATCATCGACCGGCGGCAGATCCGCCACGCCCACATGGTTTCCATCTCGCACCGCATCATGGTCGAGGCGATGCGGGCCAACTTCGACGAGGTGGACGCGATCTCCTGCCGGGTCCTCGAGCGCGCGATCAACGCGAAGAAGATCCTGGCCACGTCGCCCGCCGGCTCTCGCCTCGAGGCGACGTTCGACCCGGCGATCAAGTGGCTGAAGACCTCCGGCATCATCTCGAGGTCGAAATGGGGCAATCTCCCGGGCGGCGAGGTCCTGACTGCGCCCGCCCGCGTCGACGGCCTCTACGTCGCCGACGGCGTCGTCGGCGACTACCTGTGCGCCCGCTACGGCGACTTGAAGAACAACCCCCTCTCGGTCACGATCGAAAACAGCCGCATCACCGACGTGCAGTGCAAGCGACAGGACCTCGTCCGAGACTTTCTCGACTACACGGCCACCGACGAGAACTCCAACCGCGTCGGCGAGTTCGCCATGGGGACCAACATCGCCGTGCACGACGTGATCGGCAACATCCTCCAGGACGAGAAGCTGCCGACCCTGCACATCGCCTTCGGGCACCCCTACGCCGAGCACACCGGCGCGCCGTGGAAGAGCACCACGCACATCGACATCGTCGGCCGCAACTTCAACGTCTGGTTCGACGGCGACCCGATCATGGAAGGCGGGCAGTTCCTGATCTAGCCACGCGCCGCGCGTCCTCACGGCACCAGGAATGCGCTCGACGCCTCGCGATCAGGGCACCGCGCCGGATTCTCATACGGGCGCCCCGAGTCTCTCCTCTCCGGTGCGCTCGGGCTTCCGGATCGGGCCCGGAGAGACGCGGACGCGGACCAAACACCCCTCGCGCCGGACGGCGAGGCGGGGATAGCATCCGGGCGAGAGCCGAAATGATCGAAGATCTGCGCGCCGCCTACAACGCGGACTTCTCGGACGAGAGATACCGCGCCTACGAGCGCCGGCTTTCCGAGCGCGGCGGCATGGAGATCCCGTTTCGGCTGGCCGAGACGCCCGTGTTCCTGCCCGCCGCGCTGCGCGACGAGATGGTCTCGGCCTCGCTCGAGATCTTCCGCCAGCTCTCGACGCCCGCGGCTCTCGCCCGCTCGCTCGAAGCCGTTCCGCCCGCGCTCGACGTCCCCAACTGCGATCCCTGGCCGACCTTCGCCGTCGTGGACTTCGCCATCACGCGCGGGGAGGATGGCCGCCTCGCCCCGAAGCTCATCGAGCTGCAGGCCTTTCCGACCCTCTACGCGTTTCAGGTCGTACAGGCCGAGGAGCTCGCGCAACTCTGCCCCGAGCCTGGAAAGCTGCGCTGGTTCCTGTCGGGCATGGGCGAGACGTCTTACCGCAAGGTCGTGGGCGACGCGATCCTCGGCGGCATCCCCTCGGACAACGTCATCCTCCTCGACCTCGACCCGCCGCACCAGAAGACGTCCATCGACTTCGCCTTCACCGAACAGTTCTGGGGCGTGCGGGCGGTGGATCCGGCCGACATCGAGAAGCGCGGCCGCGAGCTCTGGTACGAGCGCGACGGCAAGCGGACGCGGATCCTGCGGATCTACAACCGGCTCATCTTCGACGAGCTCGAGGCGACAGGCCGCACGCTGCCCTTCGACTTGCGCGAGCCGCTCGATGTCTCGTGGGCGGGCCACCCCAACTGGTACTTCCGCTGGAGCAAGCACGTGCTGCCGGGCTTGAAGCACCCAACCGTGCCCGAGGCGGTCTTTCTCTCCGACCTTCCGGTGCCGCCCATGGACCTCTCGCAATGGGTCCTGAAGCCCCTCTTTTCGTTCGCCGGCTCGGGCGTCAAGGTGGACGTCACGCCCGAAGACTTTGCGGCCGTGCCGGCGGACCAGCGCGCGCGCACGCTGCTCATGCGCAAGGTCCAGTACGAGCCCGTGATCGCGACCGCCGACGGAAACTTCTCGAAGGTCGAGGTCCGCGTGATGTTCGTCTGGAAGGGTGGAAAGCCGTTCCCCGTCGTCACACTCGCACGCCTTTCGCAGGGCAAGATGATGGGCGTCAACTACAACAAGGACCGCACCTGGGTTGGCTCCTCGGGTTGCCTGTGGCCTGCCTAAGCCATTGATCCGAGGTGGCTTTCGCCTGGATCAACCCCTCCGGCCGGCCCGGCTGGTAATCTTCGCGGAGGCCCCCCCGTACTAAGCTGTGTGGTCGCCATGCGTCTACCGGGGGTAGTTGTCCGCAGTCGAACCCCTCGCAGCAGCAAGATTTAGAGCCCAAAGCCCCCCCTCCTGGCACGGGGCTGGCAGAGGCCCTTCAGAGGTAGAGACGATGAAATCGCACCTGACGGACTCGCGCCCGAACGAGATCCCCGATTCCGGTGTTCCGGACCCGGACG
>DATMNJ010000184.1:0-3480 GCA_035569175.1 Thermoanaerobaculia bacterium
CTGAAGCTCGTCGAGGATCACGCGGACGAGCTGCGCCCGGCGCGGGATCTCGACGCCGAGCAGCTTCTCGATCGTCAGGCAGAAGGCGTGGTTGTTGGTGGCGGCGGCGACGTAGTCCATGCGGTCCGTGTGCGGGATCCCCATGGGGTACGTCTCGGTCTCGAAGAGCTTCTCGGTACCGCGGTGGAGGTAGCCCACGTCGGGCTTCGCCTCCAGGATCTTCTCGCCGTCGACCTTGAGCACCAGGCGCAGCACGCCGTGCGTCGACGGATGCTGCGGCCCGAAGTTGAGCTCCATTTCCTGCACGTCGAAGAGCGTGTGGGCCTCCGGCGGCGCCCCGGGCGCCTCCAGTCCCGCGGCGGCCCCGGCCTTCGCCCGCTCGGCGAAGTCCGCGGCCTCGTCCCTCTCGGCCTGGCTGATCTTTTCGTCGCTCACGGCTTCCCGCTCATGGCCGACGGCGGGCCGGTCACGACACGACCTTCCGATTCGGGTCCTTTTGGGACGGGCCGCCGCCCTCGGGCCATTCCTCGGGATAGATCGCCGCGCCCGTGTCGATGCCTTCGAGAGGGAAGTCCTTGCGCAGCGGGTGTCCCCGGAAGCCCTCCCAGGTCAGGATCCGCCGCAGGTCGGGGTGCCCCGAGAACCGGATGCCGAACATGTCCCAGATCTCCCGCTCGCACCAGTTGGCCGAGAGGAACACCGAGGCGATCGAGGGCACCTCGCCGCCGTCCGCCGCGCCGCACTTGACGCGGATGCGGGCGTTCTTCGAAAACGAATAGAAGTGGTAGACCACGTCGAACCGGGGATCGCGCGTCTTCCAGTCCACCGCCGTCGCGTCCACGCAGTACTTGAAGTCCTCGGCGTCTTTCAGGTGGCGCGCGACGCGCGCGATCGCGTCCTTCTGCACCACGACCGTCACCTGGCCGGCGAACTCCTTCGCGGAGACGACGGTGTCGGGAAGGGCCGCCCGAATCGACCGGACCCAGGCGTGGCCCGAAGCGTCCACCGCCTCGGGCCGGGTGCTCTTCTCCTCCGAGGGAGCCTTCTCGTCCGCCAATCAGGACGCCTTGCGAATGACTTTCATGCGGTCGATCTTCTTCTGGAGCGCCATGATCCCGTAGATGAGGGCCTCCGGGCGAGGCGGGCAGCCGGGCACGTACACGTCCACGGGGACGATGCGGTCCACGCCCTGCGTCACGGCGTAGGTCTTGTAGGGGCCGCCGCAGGTGGCGCACGAGCCCATGGCGATCACCCACTTGGGCTCGGGCATCTGGTCGTACAGGCGCTTGACGATCGGGGCCATCTTCTCGACCACGGTCCCGGCGACGATCATGAGGTCGGACTGGCGCGGCGTCCCGCGGAAGACCTCCGCTCCGAACCGGGCGAGGTCATGCCGGGCGTCCATGACCGCCATCATCTCGATCGCGCAGCAGGCCAGGCCGAACTGCATCGGCCAGATCGAGGAACGGCGGGCCCAGTTGATGACCGAGTCGACCGTCGTCGTGACGACGTTCTCCTCGAAACGGTTGTCGACGAGCCCCATGCAGTCCTTTCGGAACCCTACGCCCAGTCGAGGGCGTTGCGCTTCCAGCAGTAGAAGTACCCGACCACCAGGATCACGAGGAAAACCAGCATCTCGACGAGGCCGAAGAGCCCGAGCCGGTTGAACATGATCGCCCAGGGAAAGAGGAAGATGGTTTCGACGTCGAAGACGACGAAGAGGACGGCGATCAGGAAGTACCGGACCGAGAAGCGGGTGTCGAAGGCCGAGGTCGTGGCCTCGACACCGCACTCGTAGGGCTCGAGCTTGGCCGGATTCGGCCGGCGCGTCTGGATCACGCGCGCGGCCAGGATCGTCCCGAGGGGCAGAGCCGCCGCCAGGAGGGCGAAAATCAGGATCGGAAAGTACTGACCCACTGGCGCGGCATTCTATCGGACGAGTCTGGCGAAACAAAATACTTAGAAGCAAGGGCTTGAACCGTTCAATCCGCCCGCGGACCCGAGGCCATCCCCTTGCGCTGCACGAGCACGGAGATCTCCTCGCCCATGCCCTCCGGATCCAGGAGTCGGAAGATGCGCCACTTTTCCGCATCGCTGCCGGCGAAATCGAGGATGCCGATCTCCGAGAGGAAGAGCCCCTGGCGCATCAGGCGGTCGGCGCGCAGCCCCTCCTCCTGCCCCACGGCGAGGAGCACGTCCCAGTTCACGTGCGCCGTCAGGTCGCGCTCCCCCGGGCTGTCGAGCGGATCGCCTCCGCGCCGGCCGCCCGCGTGCACGGCGAGCGTGCCCTCCCCGCGCGCGAACGGGTGATAGAGGATGCGGGACGGGTGGCCGTAATCGAATGCCACGAGGGAGCCCCGGTCGAGGGCCCGAGCGAGACGGCGGTGAAGCGGCGCGGCGTCGGGAGCGACCTCTCCCTTCTGGCCGGCGGCAAGCTCCACGCCGAAACGCGCGAGGTGCTCCTTCAAGGCCTCCGCGGCTTGGACCGCCTCCCAGGCGAAGCGATCCGCCTTCCAGGCCACGCGCAGCTCGAGCAAGCCCTCCGCGGACCCGACGACCCGGGCCACGGGCAGGGCATCGTAGAGCTCGTTCGAGAAGACCCAACCGCGAACGGATCCGGGCTCGAGCTCCTCCGCGTCGGCGAGCACGCGCGGCGCGGGCGAGAGAGGGCGCGCCCCGAGCACCCGGCGGGCCGTCTCCGAGGCCTCGACGGCCGTCAGACGCAGCCGCGCATGCAGGTCCGGGTCGAGGGCTTCGAGGGCGCGGGTGAAGTCCTCGAGAAAGCGGCCCGCGCCGGCGCCGACCTCGACGAAGTCGATCGGACCCTCGAACGCCGCGGTCTCGACGGCGAAGAGCCGCGCGAGGGCGCGCGCGAACGCCGGCGAGACGTAGGGCGACGTGACGAAGTCCCCGCCCTCGCCGATCGCCGCCCCGCGGCCGTAGTAGCCCTCCTCCGGATCGTAGAGGGCGGCGCGCATGAAGTCGTAAAAGGAGATCGGGCCCTCGCGGGCGATGCGATCGCGCAAGCGCTCGGACAGTGACACGCGGGAGCGGATTATAGTTTCGGCGATGCGGCCCCGCGCCCTCGCCAGAGCGTTCCCGGCCGCGATCCTGCTGCTCTGCGCCTGCGCCACGCGCCGCGAGGACCGCCTGCCCACGCTCGAGGACTACTCGGACGGGACCTCGGCCTACGCCGAAGCGCTGCTCGCAGGCTGGAAAGCAGGGGCCGTCCCGCCGCAGCTGCTGTCCGAGCCCCTTCTCTGGAGCGGCCCCCTGCCGGGCGACGGTCTCACGCCCGTCGGCGCGCGCGCGCCGCTCACGGTCGAGGCGTACCGGGCGCCCGAGGGGCCTGCCGCGACGGCCGCCGCGGCGGATCTCGCCGCCCCTCTCGCCGCGATCCGAGCCGGATTCTCGACGCTCGGCCGTACCGAGGCGACTCTCTTCGACTTTCACCGCCGCGGCGGCATGCGCGAGATCGTC
>DATMNJ010000185.1:0-7122 GCA_035569175.1 Thermoanaerobaculia bacterium
TCGCCACCTGGTAGAGGAGCGGCTGAAAGAGATGGTGGTTGCGCCGGTCGACGATCGTGACCTCGAGGGAGCGAGCGCCCGCGAGGCGTCGCGCCGCCGCGAGCCCGCCGAAGCCCGCTCCGACGATCACGACCCGGAGGACCGGCGGGGGGCTGCTCATGGGATGAGTCTTACTCTATCTGTCTGAGCCGCAAGGGGAATCCGCCGGGAGAAAAATTGGATCCTCGCCCACGGGTTTGTGGTCAAATAGGTGCCGCTTCGTTTTGGCTCGGTTTCCCGGGCCTGCTTCGAAAGGAAAGGTTGAGAAATGACTTCCTCCAACGTCCCCGCCCGAGTTCCCGAGCGTCAGCCCGAGCCCAACACGACTTCGCGCCCGGCGTCATGGCGGTCGGAAAAGAAGCCGGCTCGCTTCGTCATCAAGGTCGCCGGCTCCATTCCGTTTTGAGCTCGGCGCTCACAAGCAACTGAGTCAGAAGGATTTCGAGCCCAGCGGACCCGTGAGAGGTTGCTGGCTCTGCGGGGCTGGTGTACCCTGAAGGACCCGATGGAAAATCCCTCGTCTCAGCGGCCCGGCGAGGTCGAGTCCGTCTTCGGGCGTGCGCTCGACGTGATCCATTCGGCACTCGTCTCCTACTACCGCCTGACCGAGGAAGAAGCCCGGGGCGCCGAGGAAGATCTCTTCATCTGGTTTCAAAGGCTGGCCCGCCGCGGCGGAGCGGGGCAGATGCAGGTCAAGTTGCTACGCATCTCGCTGTTGTCGGCCGCCTGCCAGTACGGCCGGTCGTTTCAGCTTTGGAAGCTCGGCGGCGAACAGTCGCTCGATAGAGCCCTGAGCGACCTGCTCGCGCGCGAGCCGGACGAGGTCGCGGGGGATCTCGATCGTCGCTTCGAGGGGGATCGTTCTTGAGCGGAAGAGTCCTGCCGTTTCGCGGCAACCCACTGTCGTCCGAGGCCGGTCTCAAGGCGGCCGAGCGGGTCCTCGCGACGCCGTTCGAGGAACGTATCGCGAAGACTCGGGCGCTTCATCTCGAGGATCCCGAGACCCTGCTGGCGCTGTGCGGGACCCTGCGGAGTCGAATGAACTCGGCCCCGGCCTCGGTTTTCGAGGAGGCGGAGTTTCTGTACCGCTTCATCGAGAGCCCCCGCCGGGAGATCGGCCTCTTCGACGAACGCGACTACTTTCTGGGCGAGACGGCCCTGATCGCCGGGGGAGCCTGCCGTTATCTCTCCCGCCGCGAGGAGGCCTGGACGTGGTTCGAACGCGCGGAGGCCGGATTCCGCCACACGATGAATGCTCCGGGCGAGCTCTCCCGCCTCGCCTATCAGCGCCTCGCTGAGCGCTTCGAGGAGCGGCAGCTGGACCTGGTCATCGAGCTGTTGCCCTCTCTGGTCGAGAGCTTCCAGAAGCTCGGAATGTCCGAGGACGTTCTGAAGTGTCGTTTCCTCGAGGGCCTCGCCCTCTACGAAAAGGACGACGCGGCGGGAGCCGTCCGGGTGTTCAACGGGATCTGCCGGGACGCCGAGAACATCGGAAGCGAGAGGCTCCTGGCGGAAGCGTACGTGAATCTCATTCATGCCCACGGAATGCTCGGAGAATCCCAGGCGGCCATCGAGGCGTCGCGCCGCGCCATTCCGCTGCTCAGGGCCCTCGACAACCGGGTCTCGCTCGCAAAGGTCCACTGGGGCCTTGCGACGATGCTGCGGGAGTCCGGGCACCAGGGGGAGGCCATCGATTCCTACCGCAAGGCCCAGGAGGAATTTGAGGCGATCGGAATGACCGCGGACATCGCCGCGCTCAATCTCGTCGTCGCCGACCTCCTGCTCGAGCAGGGCAAGAGCGTCGAAGCCCTGCACGAGATCGCGGCCGCCCTCCCGGTGATCTCGGAGCTGAAGATGGCGCCCGAGGGGGTGGCGGCGCTCTCCCTGGTCCGCGAGTCCGCCCGGCGGCAGGAGATCAACCGGCAGGCGCTGCGCGAGCTCCACGGGTACTTCCAGGAGCTGCAGAACTAGGCTTCGCCGGCTCGCTTTCGGTTCATCCCTCGCGCGAGTGGCGCATGATCGTCTTGCGTTTCGGGTTTTTGCGCCGCGGGGATTTCGTCTTCGGGGCGCGCTTTGCGGGCTTGCGTGCCTTTTTCATCCCTCCATGCTACCGCCGGGCGGCCGCGAACCGGCTACCATCCCGGCGTGGCCCGCGTCCTGCTCCTCCTGCCGACGACGAGCTACCGGATTCCGGACTTCCTGGCCGCGGCCGCGAGGCTCGGCGTGGACGTGACCGTCGCCTCGGAGGAACCGAGCACGCTCGAGGGCCTGAATCCGGCGGGCCTGCTGACGCTCGATTTCGGCGACCTGCGCGCGTGCGCCGAGCGCGCGGCGGCGTTCGCGCGGGAGCACCCCGTCGCCGCGGTCGTCGGCGTGGACGAGAGGACAGCCGTGGCGGCCGCGGCGATCGCGGAGCGCCTCGGGCTGCCCCATGACCCGGTCTCGGCGGTGGCGGCCGCGGGCAACAAGGCCCTGCTGCGCGAGGCCCTGTCGCGGGCCGGGGTGCTTTCGCCTGGGCATCGCGTCTTCCACCTCGACGAGGATCCGCGCAAGGCGGGTCGGGGCGTCCGATTTCCCTGCGTGCTCAAGCCCACGTTCCTGGCGGCGAGCCGCGGCGTCATCCGCGCGGACGACGTCGCCTCCTTCGTCGGAGCGTGGGACCGCATCGCGCGGATCCTCGAATCGCCCGGCGTCGCCGCGCGCGGCGGAGCGGCGGCGCGGGAGATCCTCGTGGAAGACTTCGTTCCGGGTCTCGAGGTCGCGCTCGAGGGTCTGTTGACGCACGGACGGCTGCGGGTCCTCGCCCTCTTCGACAAGCCGGACCCGCTCGATGGTCCTTTCTTCGAGGAGACGATCTACGTCACGCCCTCGAGGCTGCCCGACGACATCCGGCAGCGCTGCGCGGACGTGGCGCAGGAGGGCGCGCGGGCGCTCGGACTGCGGCACGGACCGATCCACGCCGAGATGCGGGTCAACGGCGACGGCGTCTGGATCCTCGAGGTCGCGGCGCGCTCGATCGGGGGGCTGTGCTCCCGCACTCTGCGCTTCGGGACGGGGACGTCGCTCGAGGAGATCCTCCTGACGCACGCCCTCGGTCTCGAGATGCGGGTGGAGGAGCGGGAGGAGCGGGCGGCCGGAGTCATGATGATTCCGATCCCCGGAGCGGGAATCCTCGAGGACGTGCACGGCATCGAGTCGGCCCGGGCGATTCCGGGAATCGTCGACGTCACGATCTCCGCGCGCGTCGGCCAGCGGATCGTGCCGCTGCCCGAGGGGGACTGCTACCTCGGGTTCATCTTCTCGCGGGCGCACACGCCGGACCGGGCCGAGGCGGCGCTCCGCGAGGCGCACGCCCGGCTTGAGTTTCAGATCGCGTGACGTCGGGTCGACGTAGACGCCGGGTTCCGCGCCGTGCGCGACGCGGCTATTTGGACGGCGCGTAGAACGGATTGCGCCCCGCGGCGTGATCGGTGGTGTCCAGGATCTCGCCGACGAGGGGAGCGAGCTCGCGGATCGCCTTCTCGATGCCCTGCTTGAGCGTCACGTCCGCCGCGCCGCAACCCTGGCACCCGCCGCCGAGGCGCAGGTAGACGTTGTTGCGGCGGACGTCGATCAGCTCGACGAAGCCGCCGTGCTGCGCCACGGCCGGATTGATCTGCCGCTCGAGGAGGTCGCGGATGACCCACTTGAGGTCGCCCTCCGAGGGAAGGTGTTGGAAGTAATCCTTCGCGACGATGGGCGTGCCCGAGCGGACGTGTCTGCGGATGACGTTGCCGATGCCGAGCGCGGGCCAGTCCACCGGGTGGGCCGTCGAGACGGTCACGGTGTTCTCGGCGATCAGGACGGACTCGACGCCCGGGATCGCGAGCAGGTCGGCGGCCAGCGGCGAGTGGCCGGCCGTGTCGGGACCCGAGAAGTGCGCGGATTCGCCCGGAAAGAGCGGCCGGTCGACGAGAAAGGCGCAGCGATCGCCGGCGCTCGACGGTTCCCCGGTGATCTTGATCTCGGAATCCATGGCGCGGGCCAGTATAGCGCCGCCGAATAGGTTTGACGGGGTCGGCAGGCTCGGAGATAATGCGCCGTTTTTGGAGTTCGAGCACCGATGGCCCAAAAGATCCGCCGCCAGGACCTGAAACGCAACGAGCTTGCCGAAACGATGGGCAAGACCGTCGATTACGTCACCGGCCACCGCCGGGGCGTCGTGGAGATCGTCGCGATCGCCGCGGCGATCGGCGCCCTCGTGGGCGGCTTCTTCCTCTACCGGGCGTGGCTCGAGCGGTCGGCCGGCAGGTCGCTGTCCGAGGCGCTGGCGATCCTCGACACGCCGCTCGCTTCCGAGCAGCCCACGGCGGCGAAGACGTTCGCGTCGGCGGCCGAACGGAGGGCCCAGGCGGACAGGCTCCTGCAGAAGGCGGCCGAGCACGGCTCGACGAGCTCGGGCCGAGCGGCCCAGGTGATTCTCGCGGCCGAGGGCGCCGACAAGCCGGGCCAGTCCGTCGACGTCTTCGAGAAGGCCGCTCGCCAGTCCCGGTCCGAGACCGCCGCGGCGGCCGAGATCGACGCGGCGAAGTCTCTCGCCGCCCAGGGGAAGACGACCGAGGCGATCGACCGCTTGAAGCGCGCGATCGAGTCGCCGACTTCGGCCGCTCCGAAGGACGCTCTGCTGTTCACCCTCGCCGGAATCTACGAGCAGAGCGGTTCCGCGGCCGATGCGCGGGCGACGTACCAGCGCCTCATCACCGACTATCCCAACTCGCCGTATCGCGCGGACGCGCGGCAGAAGGTCCCGCTGTCGTAACGCTCGTCCACGACATCCTCGTCGCCTCGGCGGCCCTCGGCGCCATCTGCCTCACCCTGCTCTGCATCAATGCCGCGACGGCGTGGCGCCTTTCCCCGGCGCGTCCGGCCGGGCCCGGCGGCCCGCGTGTGTCGATCGTGATCCCGGCGCGCAACGAGCAGCGGGGGATCGAGGCCGCGGTGCTCGCCCACCTGGCCCAGGACTATCCAGACCTCGAGGTGATCGTCGTCGACGACCGCTCCTCCGATGCGACGGGGGCGATCCTCGCGCGCCTGGCTTCGGCGGACCGGCGGCTCACGGTCGTGACCGGCGTCGAACCGCCGGCGGGATGGCTCGGAAAGCCCCATGCGCTCTTCCAGGGAGCGGCGCGGGCGCAGGGAGAGCTCCTGCTCTTCGTGGACGCCGACGTGCACTACGCCCCGACGGCCGTGTCCGAGTCGGTCGCCCTGTCCGAATCGAGGGGTCTCGACCTGCTTGCTCTCTTTCCGAGGTTCGAGATGGTCGGGTTCTGGGAAAACGTCCTGATGCCCTACGTCCCGCTGTCGTACTTTTTCGGGCCCGCCTTCCTGATCAACTCGGATGTCCAGCGGCGGTTCGCCGCCGGCGGCGGCTCGGGCATGCTCGTGCGCGCCGCGTCGTACCGGGCGGCCGGCGGCCACGAGGCCCTGCGCGGCTCGGTCATCGACGACATCCATCTGGCCATTCGGGTTCGCCGTGCGGGAGGACGGTGCCGGATGGCACTGGCCGACGACCGCATCCGGCTGCGGATGTACCGCGGGTTCCGAGAGGTCTTCGACGGTTTCACCAAGAACATCGCGTACGCCTTCGAGGGCTGGCTCGGCGCGTTCCTGGCGCTCTCGACGGCCTTCACGTTCGTCGCCTCGACGGTCCCGCTGTTCGTCCTGGTCGCCCGCATCGCGGGAGCCGCCGTGCCCGCCCGGGACGTCGCCTGGGCGGGCGTGGCGGTCGGGCTGACCGTCCTCGCGCGCGCCGGCCTGGCCCTCCTCCTGCGCTACCCGATGTGGGCGGCGCTGACCCAGCCCCTGACGGCGGTCGTGTGGGCGGCGATGATGGCCCGCTCGTTCGCCTGGCGCTTTCTGCGGCGCGAGGTGCGCTGGCGCGGACGCCGTTATCACGCGTCGCGGGCCGGTTTCTGACGGCCGCAACGCCCTCGGCTTAGAATCCCGCCGTGCTGTACCGATTCGACAACGTTCGCAAGAGCTACGGGCCCAAGGTGGTCCTCCGGGACGCCACGTGGCAACACAACCCGGGCGAGAAGGTCGGCTTGATCGGCCGAAACGGCGCCGGAAAGACGACGCTCTTGCGGATCGCCCTGGGCCGTGAGGAGCCGGATGCCGGGGAGTTCATCAAGGCCAACGCCGTACGCATCGCCACGGTGGACCAGGCCCTGCCCGCCGACTTCGACGAGAAGCTCCACGATTTCGTGGCGGGCGCCTTCGCGCACCTGCACGCGATCGAGTCGGAGTTGCGCACCCTCGAGCACCGCATGGCCGAGGGCGAGGATTCGCCGGCGATCCACGACAAGTACGACGCCCTCTCGCACCGGTTCGAGAACGAGGGCGGCTACGACATGGTCGCCGAAGTGGACAAGGCGCTGACCGGCCTCGGATTCGAGAAGGCGGACTTCGAGAGGCCCCTCTCCGAGCTCTCGGGCGGCCAGAAGAACCGGGCGATGCTGGCCCGGGCGATCCTCTCGTCGCCGGACGTCCTGCTGCTCGACGAACCGACCAACCACCTCGACTTCCAGGCCGTCGAGTTCCTGGAGGATTACCTCGCGAAGTCGCGCAAGGCGTACCTCGTCGTGACCCACGACCGCCGCTTCCTCGACCGCGTGGCCGAGGAGATCATCGATCTCGAGAACGGGCGGCTCACGGACTACTCCGGCGGCTATTCGGCGTACAAGACCCAGAAAGCGGAGCGGCTTCTCTCGGCGACCCGGGCGTTCGAGAAACAGCAGGACTTCATCGACAAGGAGCAGGAGTACATCCGCCGCAACATCGCCGGCGTCAATTCGCGCCAGGCCAAGGGCCGCCGGACCAAGCTCGCCCGCGTCGAGCGGATCGAGCGCCCCGAGGGCGACACGACGAGCGTGGACTTCCGGTTCGACTCCGCGCGCATCGGCGGTCGGATCTTCCTGCGGGCCAAGGACATCGACGCGGGCTACGCGGCCGGCTCTCCGATCGTGAGCCACGTGTCGTTCGAGCTGCTGCGCGGCGAGCGCCTCGCGATCCTGGGCGACAACGGAACCGGCAAGACGACGCTCC
>DATMNJ010000186.1:0-4226 GCA_035569175.1 Thermoanaerobaculia bacterium
ACCCGCTTCGATCGCCGAGGCCCGCCGGATCCTGCGCCTGCCGGCGGCGGCGTGAGCGCCGCGCCCCCCGCTCCCGAACGAGAGCTCCCCCGCGGCCTGAACCTCTGGGACACGTCCCTGCTCGTTCTCGGCCTCGTCGTCGGGGGCGGCATCTTCCTGACCCCGGCCTCCATCGCGAAATCGCTACCGTCCGTGCCCTGGATCCTCACGGCGTGGATCGTCGGAGGCCTGCTTTCGATCGCCGGCGGTTTCGTCTACGCCGAGATGGGCGCGATGATTCCGAAGTCCGGCGGAATGTACGTGTACATCCGCGAGGCGTTCGGCGCGCTGCCCGCCTTCCTCTACGCCTGGGTCGCCTACTGGGTGATCCTCGCCGGCTCGGACGCCGCGGTTGCGGCCGGTTTCGCCGAATACCTCTCGGTGTTCTTTCCTGGCCTCGGCAGCGCCCGGGTCGCCTTCACCCTCGGAACGCATGCCGTCACGGCCGCTCAGCTCGTCGCGGTGGCGGCGGTGCTGATCCTCTCGGCGACGCACTACGTCGGGATCAAGGAGGGCGCTCGGATCCAGGGCGTCTTCACCTCCATGATCCTTCTCGCGTTGCTCTGGATCGCGGTTGGCGGCGCGCTTGCCCCTGCGCCGGCGGCTTTCGCCGCGACGACCCCGATCGTCCCGATCACGGCCGCCGCCTTCGGCACCGCGATGGTGGCCGTCTTCTGGTGCTTCTACGGCTGGAACGAGATCGTCGCCGCCGCAGGCGAAGTGACCCGGCCCGAGCGGAATCTGCCGATCGCTTTGCTCGCCGGCACCGGAGTCGTCACGCTCCTGTACGTGGGCGTCAACGCCACGTTCCTGAAAGCGATCCCTCCGGCCGAGATGGCGGGCGTCGCCCAGCCGGCAACGCTCGCGGCGACGCGACTGCTGGGGCCCGGCTCCGCCTACGTCATCTCCCTCGCCGTGACGGCCGCCGCTCTCGGTTGCCTCTCGGCCGGAATCGTTCCGGGTCCCCGCATCGTCTACGCCCTCTCCAGGGACGGCCTCTTCCCGAAAGCCTTCGGTCGCGTGCACCCCCGCTTCCTGACTCCCTCTTTTGCGATCGTCGTTCAGGCGGTCTGGATGTCGCTGCTCTGCCTCTCGGGCCGGTATGACCAGCTCTACACCTACGCGACGTTCGCCGTGATCCTCGCCTACGCCGCGACGGGGATCGCGCTCTTTCTCTTCCGCCGCCGCCGTCCGGGCCTCGCACGGCCGTACCGGTGCTGGGGGTACCCGGTCGTGCCGCTGCTCTTCGTCGCGAGCTCGATCCTGCTCGCCGCGAACACCGTCCGCGAGCAGCCGATGGAGACGCTGGCCGGCCTCGGGATCCTGCTCGTGGGCCTGCCCGTCTATTTCGCGATGCGGGGCCGGGCGAAGGAGCCGGCCGCGTGAGACCGGAGACGCCCGCGGCCGCCCCGGTCAGCGGCTCGTCTGCGACCGCGCCACGTCCGACACCACGGCATACGTGACCTCGAGGCCGAAACGGACGTTGTCCACGGAGAGGCGTTCATCGTCGCCGTGGCTGCGGTCGTCGTCCTCGGAGAGTTGGAACGGCTCGAAGCCGTAGACCACGACCCCCACCTGCCTCAGCCGCGTCGCGTCCGTCGACGAGGTCAGCGGCGGCGTCAGGACCGGCACGCCCGGCGCGAAGCGATCCCGCGCTCGCTCGATCGCCCGAAAGAGAGCCGTGTCGATGGGCGACTCGGTCGCCGTCTCGGACAACAGGACCTCCCAGCGCAGCGTGTCGTCGTCAGCGACGTCACGCAGCTTCGCCAGGAACCGCTGGGGATCCTCGCCCGGGAGGAGGCGGCAATCGATCGAGGCGGTGGCCTCACCCGGGATGACGTTGATCTTCTCGCTGCCCGACAGGCCCGTCACCGAGATGGTCGTCCGCAGATCGGCGGAGCGCTCCGGATTCTCGAGCAGGATCTTGCGCAGCGACGGATCCCGAAGCGCCGCCGAAGGGTCCGAGAGCGCGCGGGCCAACTCTCCCTTCGTGGTCGGGGCGAGCGCCCGGAAGTAGTTGTTGACCGCGGGAATCAGGCGCACCGGCGGTTCGTACGCCAGCACCTTCGAGAGCGCGCGGATCAGCCGTGCGACCGCGCCGTCCGGTTCCGGGATCGACGCGTGGCCCGCTTTGCCGGCGGCGACGAGCTTGAGCCACAGGGGCGCCTTCTCGGTCACGTCCACGTCCCACGACACCATCCGGCCGTCTTCGACCGAAATCGTGTTGCCCTCCGTGAGGCAGTACTCGGCGTCCCGCAGGTCGGCCCGGTGGTTCTGGACCATGTCGGCCACGCCATTGTCCTTGCCCTCCTCTTCGTCCGCCGTGCCGAGGAAGATCACGTCGCGGTCAAGGACGACGCCGGACCGTTTGAGCAGCAACAGCGTCATGAGCTGGGTGATCGCCGTACCCTTCATGTCCGTGGCGCCGCGGCCCCAGATGTACCCGTCGCGAATGTCGCCCGAGAACGGGGGCACCGTCCAGCGTTCGGCGTCGGCGGGCACCACGTCGAGGTGATTGAGCAGGAGGATCGGCCGGCCGAGGCCGCTCCCGGGCAGCCGCGCCAGGATGTTCGCGCGTTCGTTGCCGAGGTCGTAGATCCGGTTTTCGACGCCCTCCCGGTCCAGGATCCCCTTGAAGAAGTCCGCCGCGAGCCTCTCGCGGCCGGGAGGGTTCGTGGTGTCCACCCTCAGGTACGCCTGCAGCAGTCCCACCGCCTCGCGCGCGGCCGCTTCGAAATCCGGAAGCTCGGCGCAGAGCACCGGCGGGCACATGCCCACGCACAGGACGGCCGCGGCGATCTCCGCGCGGAGTCTCATGCCCGCATCCTACCGGGTCCGAGGCTCCCCGACGCCACCGACGTCGGCCGGTCGCCGGCTGCCGACTAGCGGCTCGCCGTCTCCTCGGGGTTCCACCACCGCATGATCCGGTTCACGTATGCCACCGTCTCGCGGTAGGGCGGGACGCCTCCGTACGTCTCGACGGCGCCCTCGCCCGCGTTGTACGCGGCGAGCACGAGGTCGGGCCGGGAGCCGAAGCGATCGACGAGCTCGCGGAGGTACTGGACTCCCCCGCGCACGTTGGATCCCGGGTCGAAGGGTTTTCGCACGGAGAGCCGTTTCGCCGTGGCCGGCATCAGCTGCATGAGGCCCCGTGCGCCCTTTCGGGACACGGCGCGGGGTTCGTAATTCGACTCGGCGCGGATCAGGGCGGACACGAACGCCGCGTCCACGTTCCACCGCTTCGCCTCGCGCTCGATGACCGCGTCGTACGCCGATCCGAAGAGCGGCTTGCGCTCCTCCCGATACGACAGGTCGTAGCTCGCTCCGGGGTGGAGCGGGTCCGGCTCGACGATCACCGCGTCCACGACGACCTCGTCGTCCACGATCCTCTCCACCCGCGCGAGGTCAACGCGGTAGCTTCCGCCCCCGGGCAGGCTGATCTCGAGCTCCTCCGCGAAGAGGTGGTAGCTCGCGGCCTTCACGACCCGTCCGTCCTCGAACACGATCAGCTCCGCCCGGGCCGCCGTGGAGACGGGCAGGGCCAGCAGGAAGAGGCCGACGATCCGGGTCAGACGGAGCATGCGGTACGGGAAACGGGCCCCGGGGCCGGCGCATTCCGGGCAAGGGCGCAGGTCGGGGGATCTCACTTGCCCATTTTGCCACGCGGCGCCTTGCCGGCCCTGGGGTGGAACTCGTCGTAGACCCTCCGGAGGCGGGACCGGGAGACCTGCGTGTAGATCTGGGTGGTCGCGATGTCCGAGTGGCCGAGCATCATCTGGAGGGCCCGCAGGTCGGCTCCGTGCTCGAGGAGGTGGGTCGCGAAGGAATGGCGGAGGCGGTGCGGGGTCAGGCGGCTCCGGATTCCCGCGGCGCAGCCGTATCCCTCGATGAGCTGCCAGAAGCGCTGCCGCGTCATCGGACCCCCGCGCACGGTCAGGAAGAGGTGCGGCGATCGGCGGCGGTCGAGCGCGGGCCGGCCGGCGTCGAGATACCGCGCGAGCCAGCGCGCGGCCGACGCGCCAAACGGCACGAGCCGGTCCTTGCCGCCCTTTCCGCGCACGCGCAGGATGCCGGCCTGCGCATCGATCGCGTCGAGCGGCAGCCCGACGATCTCCGAGACCCGCAGCCCCGAGGCGTACAGGAGCTCGAGCATGGCGCGATCGCGGAGGCCGAGCGGTTCCGAGTCG